>JBCDFX010000031.1:0-17377 GCA_039177155.1 Cyanobacteria bacterium P01_H01_bin.119 | reverse complement strand
CTCACTCATATCGTCTTTACTACTTCAGCAATTTGCCATTTGGTGCCAAAAGCAGCGATCGCGTCTTGAAATATCTCGATAGCGATGTTAATCATGCTTGACGCCGCTAATGATGATTTATAATTGGCTTGAGTAAGTTTGTCAGAAGTTGAGGAACTTTGTTCCTCAATAAAAATGCTTTTCTAGATCGGCAATTTAGTTAAGCTGTGTAATTCCTTTTGTTGGCTGGCGTTTCTAGAGATACAAAACTGTTCGTAAACCCTCGTCTATCTCCTTTTGCAAGTAGTCAGGTAGCGAGCCAATACACTCAGCTAAAAATGTCTTATCGATCGTAAAAATTTGAGAAACATTTACAACGGAGTCTCTCGACAAACCTGATACCCCACGATCTAATAGCACATTGCCCGGTGCTTCCGCTAACTGAATATTTGAAGTGATGATGACGACTATAACAGTGCTAATTCGGCTCTGGGTAAACGTATCATCCTGAATCACCAAGACGGGACGGCGATATCCAGGTTCTGAACCAACTGGATCGGGTAAGTTTGCCCACCAAATTTCTCCCCGATACATTACCAATCCTCGTGGGGCAAAGACATAAACTGTATCCTTGCCATCACTGGATCAAGTTCAGAGGACTCTCTAGCGTAAACTTGGTTCAATTTGAGCAAGATTTGCTCACGGTTGTACCGTTTCAGATATGCCTGTAACGCTTTTGTATAAAGCTCACTGCGCGACATCCCTAACTGCTGAGCAAGTGCTTCTGCCTGTTCAAAAACTGGATCTGGAAGCGAAATTGCAGTTTTCATAGTGACCTCAGCTTAACGTCCGACTCTTTGGTTATACCTCGGTTATACCAGGACCTGCAAGAACCAGCATACCCGGATATCAGCAGATAGCCCTTCTGTACGTCTCAATCTATGGTGGTCAGCGTGCGTAGGCGTAGTTAAATTGTTATCGCTCCTTCAATCCATGAATCAGGTGCGTTATCAGAAATTTATTGGTGGATTCGTGAAAGGTCGAATTGAGGAACGCACCCTATGAGATCCGCGATCGCACTGGAGTAGTGAAAGATTGCATTGAGGAATGCACCCTGTAAGATCCTGATGCAATCGCACTTAAAATCTGTATCCAGATCTAATATTCTCAGCGTTAACTTATTTCTTGAAGCTCTTCAGCTATATATTGCCTATCTTCATTTGCTATGCTGCATTCAACATTTAAACCAAAGCTAATAGTATCAAGCTCCTCAAGAATGTTTTCCATATGGTTAGCAAATGCTGCCAATGAAATAGATTGTTTTTGATTAGTGGAATGGTTGCCTGTCGTATCTACTGGATATCGATATGAATATGAATTTGGATCTATGTTTGAGAATTCTTTGGCTGTAATAGTAATGTTGTCAAAAATATCCCTAAATCCATTTTCCTCAGGAAATGCTCTGAAAAAGAAATTTTTGGCCTTGTCTGCGAGCGAAGTTAGATCATGAGTGTTTTGTAATTTCTCCTCAACTTCAGTTCCTCTTAAATTGACCAAAAGAATAGCCCAATAAATTATATTCTTCAAATAAAGCTCAAATGAGTGCCTGTAAAGAAACACTACTGGATAAGCTAGATAGTCCGAGAATCTTCTATCTTTTTGCAATTGGTTTATTATTTGAGTCGTCGTCGTGCGTGCAGCAGTTCTATATCCTTTTGCGAAGATACCGAAGTCACTCAGTGGATTATGAGTGAATGAAATTGAAAACTCACTAAAGTCGCCACTAGCTGTGTCATAAAAAGCCATTTTCTGCCTTACTTTTAATGTTTTATACAGTGAATTCTACCCTGAAAATTTAGACAGTTATGACGAGCTTGAAACGCTCCACCTGGAGTGTTGATAAGTTGCTTTATCAAATTGTGTTGCCTTTCTGAGAAACCTGAATTAAAAAACGTAGTGCCTGATTTATCGAATCTAAACTAGGAAACAATTTGGCAACATCAGGTTCCAGTCGAACCGTATTGCCAAATTGCTTCCGCTCAGGCCCCAACCGCCTAACTGTCAAACTTCTTAGATTGTACTCAGGTCGAAGGTCATCGTTCATACGTGTAAACAGATCGCTTACCGATACAGAAAAGTGCGCCAAGGCCAAAGCCCCGACGCACCTTTCATTCAGGGACTATCAAAATCCCGTTTACTCTAGCAAATCACCCGTAGACTGCAACTGGTGCAACCGAGCATAAAGCCCCCCATGATTCAACAGTTCCTCATGGTTGCCCACCTCCAAAATCTGGCCCTGATCCAGCACCACGATTTTGTCCGCTTCCCGTACCGTACTCAACCGGTGAGCGATGATCAGCATTGTGCGCGTTCCCAACAGGTTCCGCATGGCAAGCTGAATCGATCGCTCCGATTCATAGTCAAGACTAGAGGTGGCCTCATCAAACACCAGCACATCTGGGTTTACTAGCAGGGCGCGGGCGATGCCCAACCGTTGCCGCTGACCACCAGAGAGCCGGACACCCCGCTCACCCACCACCGTGAAATAGCCCTGGGGCATTAAGTGAATAAACTCGTCCACGCGGGCGATCGCGCAGGCCGATTCTACCGCTTCCATCGTGGCCTTAGGATTGCCGTAGGTAAGGTTGTCCAGCAGGGTGCCGTTAAAGATATCTACCTCCTGATGCACAATCGCCAACCGACGGCGGTAGGCGGCCACATCCAGGCGGCGAATATCTTCGCCATCGATCAAGATAGACCCCTGCTGGGGTTCAAAGTAGCGGAACAGCAGCTTAATCAACGTCGATTTACCGGAACCAGAGCGCCCAACCAAAGCGACGGTTTGACGCGGTTCAATCAGCAGTTCAATATCTTTGAGCACTGGACGGTCGGCGTCGTAGCCAAAGCTCAACTGATTGAAATGCACCTTACCCGTAAACCGATAGTTAGGCGTTCCGTCAGGGTGATCTAGCACCACAGAGTCCTGGCCTTGGGGCAGCGCCATAAAGTCGTGAAACCGCACCATAGAGGCATAGCGACGGGCAAACATTTCTGCCAGATTGCTAATCGGCTCTAGCTCGGCGTAGGCCATGCTGGAGACAGTCAGAGTGGTAATAAAGTGACCCAGGGAAATATGCCCCTGCAGGGTGGCCAATAAAGTCAGCACCAGCACCGTAAATACGCAGGTCTGAATCACCGACTCTTGCCAGGTCATTAGGTTGACGTATCCCTTGTGAATTACATTTTCCACCACGGCCAGCTCTCGGTTAAAACGCTGAGTCTGGCGCTTTAGCTCAGCATCTTCGGCAGCAAAGGCTTTGACGGTTTTGATATTGGTAACGATTTCTGAGGTGCGGCTTTCGGTGTTTTCTTCGTAGCGCTCGAGGATTTCCTCTTTTTTAATGATCTGCTTTAGATCCCGCAGACTGTAGGCCAAAATCACCACGAAGGATAGCAAAAACAGCAGGGCAATAGGCCACGCAATCACAAAGATGATGCAGAAAATCCCCAGCACCCTCACCAGCTTAGGCATTAACTGCCCGGCAATTTCTGGATAGGTCCAGGTGTGGTTAGAAATTCCTCGCGCTACCCGACCGGCAATCCGACCGGGGTTGTTTTCGTCGTAGTATTCCAGCGGTAGGGTAAGCAGTTTGCCAATCACTTTATGGGCATGGTCGCGGCGGGCGCGCAGGGCAATTACCCAGTGAAACCAAATTCCCAACCAGGGCTCAATCGGGGCGCGGAGCACGGTCACTATAAAGATAAAGCTCAGCAGCACGCCGAGTGAGAGCGTTTGCCCAACGGGAATACCCGTCAGTGCGGAAACCTGAGCGATAACGCCCTGGCTTAGCGGATCGACGCTCTGATTGGACAACACATTAAGAATTTGGCCGATGGAGTAGGGCACCACCAAGTCCAGCAGTTCAAAACCGCTGCTGGCGGCAATACTGAATAGCGAGAGCGACTTGTAGTTTTTGTAGTATTGGACAATATTTTGAAGGTTAGCCATGGTGAGCTGAGTAGAATGCAGCAGTCGCCGATACCCAAATGGGCATCTGTCTCTACAGGGGCAAAAACGCACCGACATCAAAAATGCCAGTGCGTTGTTCGAGTGAGAAATAAGGTTGCGAAGCCTATGTCTAAAACAGCGAATCGCTCAGTTCTAGATGGAAACAGCTATAGACGTTAAAGAAGGCTTAAATCAATAGCCCCAGTATATACTACAAAAAATAGATTGTGTAGTATAGTGTCGGCTCCATATCGATTGATCGGTATAGCAGTCGAACGGATGATTAGAACGAGGCTGCGAGTCAGATTGCTGTTATATCAGCTACTCCAGCGATACTGGGCGCGGTAAGCAGGCTAAAACTTCTGAATCAAAATAGGGCTGGCTTCGTGGTTTTGGGGAGCTGCTGCGTCTTCGAGGGTAACGGCAACTGCTTCAACAACTGACATTTGACGAAAGGCAGGGGGTAGGTCAATTTGCTGGGTTAGGGTGCCGTCACCATCCACTGTAAAGGTTTGGGTCAAGATGGCGTTTTTGCTGTCGGTGGTAAAGGGGGCGTCTTCGGCCAAAACAGTCCACAGCACGTAGACTTTGCCGGGGGGCGGCGGGGGTAAATTCTCTATCACTAAGGTTGCTTCTAATACCGCTGGATTGGCGTTTATCTGCACAGAGGTGGCCTCTATATCGGTTTCAACGGCTTGCAATACAAAGGTGATCGATGGCTCCTGAGCCATTTCAGTGCGGAGAGTCTGAAGCGATCGCCACAGGGCATAGTTACTGATGCTTAACCCCACAATCAGCAGGGCCGCGATCGCGCCTAAGCTATTTTTCCAGTCCTGGGCTGTGGGCAATAGAGGAGGTCGTCTTTCAGAAGAGCGATAAACCGTTTCTGGCACCGTTTCTGGCTGGGCTGATGCCAAGCGCTGCGCCTGCGCTGCCATAATCCGATCGCGCAGCGCGACGGGCGGCGGAGCGGGCGCGCCGGACACATAGGCTGAATCTAAGGTCTGTTGGAGCAGGTCACATTCAGCCGCAGCAGCGGGATTGTCCGCCATAAGCTGTATCAAGGCGTCATACTCTTCGGCGGACAGATCGTACAGTACGTACCCGGCCAGTAATTCATCGTAGTGATCACGTTCCATCGCATCCGCCATCGCTACTCCCCCGCTTTATAGAGAATTTGTCGCAGCTTGAGCAGGCCACGACGTGCCCGAGCCTTAACCGTCCCCAGGGGTAAGCTGAGTCGCTCAGAAATGGTCGCCTGAGTCAGCCCTTCGTAGTAGGCCATATGCAGCACCTGGCGTTGTTCTTTGGAGAGTTCGGCCAGGGCCTGCTGCATCATTTGGGTTTGCTCTTGTTGAAAGGCAAAATCGCTTGGAGCGTCAGCACTGGTGCTCGATGAAGCTCCAGGCTTAAGCCGATCGACGACATTACGACTGGTTTTGCGCGATCGCAGCAGATCAATAGCCCGCGAACGAGTCACAATCCCCAAATAGGTTCGTAATGAGCCTCGGCTGGGGTTATAGCTCGACTGCTGAACCAAAGACAAAAAAATATCCTGGGTCAGATCTTCTGCCTCTTGCGCACTGCCCAGTACCTTGATGGCCAAACCGTAAACCAAGCTAGCATGTCGGTCATAAAGAGCACCTAGGGCCTCAGTGTTTCCAGCCTTCAGCGCTGACCAAAGGACGGCATCGCTGCTGTGGTGATTCGACGGGTCGGGTTGGCCTATGCTCATGGCACAGGCACTGTAGCCAAAATCTGAGTCAATATTGCTTCACGGGGATGCCCGCCTGCGGGAATCAGCCGATGGGCCAGCACGCGGGGCACCAGAAATTTAACATCGTCAGGAATGGCATAGTCGCGGCCCGTTATAAAAGCCAGAGCCTGGACAGCCCGGTAGAGAGCAACGCTGCCTCGGGGGCTAACCCCCAGGGAAATATCCTCATGGTCACGGGTAGCCCGCACTAGGTTTAGAATATATTGCTGCAGGGACGCTTCGACTTTGGTCTGGGCGCACTGCTGGCGAAGCTGCTGCACAGCTTCCAAAGAAATGCAGGGCTTAAGCTGTTTGGGGTCGGGCCGGGTATCAAGCCGCCGCAGCATACTGCTTTCTTCATCTAAGGTGGGATAGCCCAGGCTAAAAGAGAGCGCAAAGCGATCCATTTGGGCTTCCGGTAGCGGAAAGGTGCCCTGATATTCCACCGGGTTTTGAGTGGCAATGACAAAGAACGGCTCAGGCACCGGGCGAGAGACGCCGTCTAAGGTGACCTGATGCTCTTCCATCACCTCCAGCAGAGCGGATTGAGTACGAGGCGTTGCTCGGTTAATTTCGTCAGTGAGCAGCACGTTAGCAAAGACTGGCCCCGGCATAAACTGAAACTCGGCGGTGCTGGGATTCCAAATATTGGTGCCGGTAATATCGGTGGGCAGCAGGTCGGGGGTGCACTGAATCCGCTGAAATTTGCCGTCAATGCAGCGGGCTAAAGACTTGGCTAGCAGGGTTTTACCCACCCCTGGAACATCCTCTAGCAGGGCATGGCCGCCCGAAAATAGGGCTACTAATACCAGTTGAATCGCCTCAGATTTGCCGACGATGGTTTCTCCGAGGGCCTGGACTAGTTGGTCGATGCGATCGCGCATGGCAGCACTGTTGAATTCCCATCTATCATGCCCTGTTTCTCCCCCGATTGCGCGATTTACTGACTCGATCCAGAAGATTGGGGCTCCACCATGGGCTGCCACTGACGGGCGCGATCGCAGTCTAGTTGAATTTGTGCTTTAAGCTGATCTAAACCGTTAAACTGCTGCTCCGGACGCAAAAAGGCCGTTAGCATCACCGTCAGCCGCTGTCCGTAGAGGTTGCCGCTCCAGTCTAAAAGGTGAACTTCAACGGTCTCGGCATTGCCGTCAACAGTTGGACGAACGCCAATATTCATTACGCCGAGGTGCGGCGTCATTGCTGAGTCGGCAATGCCGTAAACCCAGACGCTGTAGACCCCTCGGCGGGGAATAAACTTCTCTTCCGGCAGCTTTAGATTAGCCGTGGGAAACCCAATAGTGCGACCCAGCCGTTGCCCAGCCACCACTGTTCCCGTCAGGCTATAGGGCCGCCCAAGGCGCTGTTTAACCCGGGCCAAATCCCCCGTTTGCAGAGCTTGGCGAATACTAGAGCTGCTGATACGGGTTTCACCATTGATGCATTTTAACGGCACAATGGTGACCGGAACCTGGTGGCGATCGCAGACCTCTTTCAATAATGCAGCCGTTCCGGCACGCTGATAGCCAAAGCGAAAATCGACCCCCACGCTAATATGCTGAGCCTGCAGTTGGTCAATCAAAATCTGTTCTACAAACGCTTCGGCAGAAAGCTGGGCCAAAGCCTGGTTAAAGGGCAGCAGCACCAGCTGATCAATCCCCATTTGCTTAAGCTGAAATGCCTTTTCCTCAAGTGGCGTGAGCAAGCTGCGGGGCCTGCCCGAAAAGTACTCCTTGGGATGGGGGAAAAAGGTCAGCACTGTGGCAAAGTACGATGTGACCGATAGATCGGGGGCGACAGTAGCAGTTTGAGGCTGCCCCAGTTGCCAACTGCTATAGCCCCAAATTTGGCTTGTAGACTGCTCCGCTACAGGAGAGACGCCGCTCGGCTGCCATTCCTGAAGTAGGCTCAAATTCTGCGAGCGCAGCACCGGCGCAATCACTTGACGATGGCCCAAATGAATACCGTCAAAGTTCCCCAGAGCGATCGCCGTTGGCCCTTGAGCCGTATTCAAAGAAGAAGTTACCCACACAGTCTAAAGCGCATATCCGACCCCCAGGTTGGTAAACACAGCCGGCTCTCAAAGGATTGCCTCATAGCGAGCCTTAACGGTGCAAAACAGAGGATTGAGGTGCTTCAATCAGCCGTAAATCCATCACCATGCCCTCTCTGGCTACGATGCTATTTGGAAACGACGATGCCGTGTCCTTTGCCACTTGATCCATAAACTCGTCGCTGTGGAGCGGATCATGGTGAAAAATAACAAGCTGCTTAACATTGGCTGCTTTAGCAACCTTGACCGCCTCCTGCCAGGTGGAGTGGCCCCAGCCAACCTTACTATTCTTCTCATTGCCGTATTCTTCATCGGTGTAGGTGGCGTCATAAATCATAACGTCAGCGTCTCGCGCCAGCCACAATACATGCTCATCTAAGCGATCGGGGAAATGTTCAGTATCTGAAATATAGGCTGCAGAGTATCCCCGCCAGCTCACCCGGTAACCCACTGCTTCACCAGGATGGTTTAATAGCGCATTAGAAATTTCAACATCTCCAAGGGTGACAGCCTCACCGATCTCTAAGTCTCTAAACTCCAGCTTGGCGCCCATAATCTGCAGGGGCACTGGGAAGTTGGGGTGGAGCATCTGATCATTTAGACGCTGCTCGATGGTGGAGCCGTTGGGCGCGATCGCGCCGTGGATTTTGAACTTATTGCCGGGCACAAAGGCAGGCACAAAGAAAGGAAAGCCCTGGATATGATCCCAGTGGGAGTGGGTAAAAAACATATTGATATTGAGGGGCATCTCGGCCAGTAGCTTTTGCCCAAGCTCCCTCAACCCAGTACCGCCGTCAAAAATTAGCCGCTCTCCCCCAACCTGCATTTCGATGCAGGAAGTATTGCCGCCATAACGTACGGTTCGAGGACCGGGGCAGGCAATACTGCCGCGCACTCCCCAAAACTTAATCAAAAATTGATTCTCTACATCAGACATGGGCAACTGTTAGCGAACGTGACCAGATTTAGCGGATGACCTTATGGCTTCAGATGAGTCAGTGACTGCAACTATCTGCGATTTCAGATAAAACAGCAATGCTGGTCCAACACTACAAATCCTAATTTTAATGAAACTCCCAAAAAACGGCTGTAAATATTGTGCCTAACATATCGCCGCTATTGTGCTCCGGTAAAAATCTTCACAATGCCTGCGTATTTATAGTTCAAGGCAATCCGGGCCGAATCCGCATATTTTGGGGAAATAGCAGGAATATTTGCCTCACTCCCTTTACACGTTAAATAAATTACCCGGTTAATCATTCATCTTGTCAGCTAGGGGACATCAACTAATGAAGCAATCTATGCCCGTCCCCGCAAAGGTTGCCAAGACTGTAGCTCCGCGAGCTGGGCATAAGCCGTTAGGTCGTACTGCAGTGGAGTGATGGCAACCCCTCGCTGCTGCACAACTTGCACATCGGTTGGCAGATTAGAAAGGGCGCTGGGTAAGTTGAGCGTTGGCGGGGGAGGCTCTATTTCTTCTAAAACCTCTCCTGCCAGCCAGTAGTAGGTTTTGCCACGGGGGTCAATTCGCTTTTCAAATAGGTCTACATACCGACGCACCCCTTGCCGCGCCCAGGTTAGGCCGGTTATTTGTGGCTCTGGTACAGGCGGGATGTTGACGTTAAGCAAAGTTGCTTTGGGAAGGGGCGATCGCGTTAGATCTTTTACCAATCGCAGGGCTACATTTGCCGCAGGCTGAAAATCTTGAGCGCTAAAGCTGGCTAAGCTAAGGGCGATCGCTGAAATATCTTCGATTACCCCTTCCATCGCGGCTGAAACCGTTCCTGAGTAGAGCACATCACTGCCCAGGTTTGCGCCGTGGTTAATGCCAGAGAGCACCAAATCTGGCGGGGCATCTAAAATCGCGCCCAAAGCCAACTTGACGCAGTCCGCTGGGGTTCCCGAACAGGCCCAGGCGGCGATCGCGCTGTGAAAAATTCCGGTGACCTGCTCTGCCCGAATCGGCTTATGTAAGGTCAACCCGTGGCCTGTGGCTGAGCGCTCCCGGTCGGGGCAGACCACTGTAACCTGATGCCCTGCCGCCGCCAGGGTGTTAGCCAGCGTCTGAATACCCTGGGCAAACACACCGTCATCGTTACTAATTAAAAGCTTAAGATTAGAATCCATACCGATAGATGGGAAATTAGAAAGGGAAAACTTCTGCGCACTCAGCCTGTTCAGCCCATACACTGGAGAACATAAGCCAACTTCGCCATTGTCTATCGAAATTGTCTATCGAGCGCCCAACCTTAAGCCCTTTAACCGCCAAGTAATGACCACACCGTCTACGCAACTCGACCTAGAGACCCAGCTTAAAACTCTAGCTGAAACCGCTCAAGCTGCCCTTGCTGAAGCCAGCACCCTCGATGACTTAGAGCAGCTTCGAGTAAATTTTTTAGGTAAAAAAGGTCAGGTATCTAAGGTGCTTGGCGGCATGGGTAAGCTATCGGCCAGCGATCGCCCCCGAATTGGGGCCCTGGCTAATACAGTCAAAAATGAGCTGCAGACCGCTCTAGAGGCCCGCAAATCCCAGCTACAGGCTGCTGCTATCCAGGCTCAGCTTGCGGCTGAAACCCTAGATGTCACCATGCCCGGTGTCTATGCTCCCCAGGGCCGGGTTCACCCTATTAACGGCATTATTGACGAAATCACCGATATTTTTGTGGGCTTGGGCTACACCGTGGACACTGGCCCAGAAATTGAAACTGACTTCTACAACTTCGAGGCGCTTAATTTTCCACCCGATCATCCCGCCCGGGATATGCAGGACACCCTGTTTCTCAAAGACGGCCGTCTGCTGCGCACCCATACCTCCAATGTGCAGATTCGCCATATGCAAAACCATCAACCGCCTCTGCGGGTGATGGCAGCAGGGCGTTGCTATCGCCGAGATACAGTAGATGCCACCCACGCCGCAGTGTTCCATCAAATCGAGTTTTTTGCTGTAGATAAAGGAATCACCTTTGCCGATTTGCGCGGCACTATCAAAATCTTTTTGGAGGCGCTGTTTGGCACCTCAGAAATGCGCTTTCGCCCCAGCTTTTTCCCCTTTACTGAGCCCTCTGCTGAAGTCGATGTGCAGTGGCAAGGCCGCTGGCTGGAGATTTTGGGCTGCGGCATGATCGACCCCAACGTGCTGAAGGCTGTGGGCTACGACCCCGAAGTCTACACGGGCTTTGCCGCTGGCCTAGGGGTAGAGCGGCTGGCCATGGTGAAAAGTAAAATTGATGATATCCGCCGCCTCTACGCCAGCGATTTGCGGTTTTTGCGCCAGTTTTAATCTGATGGCCAGTAACCTAATGGCCAGTAACCTAATGACCAGTACCTTTGTGCCGCCAACCCAGCAAAATTGGAAACCCGTTGTTCGAGCCTTTAAGGCTAAGCTGGGTCGTGACAGCGTGATTCAGCGAAAAGAAGAGCTGCTGGTGTACGAGTGCGATGGGCTGACCAGCTATCGTCAACGGCCAGCAGTGGTTGTTCTGCCCCGCACTACGGAAGAGGTGGCAGCGGCGGTAAAGATTTGCGATCGCTTTCAGGTACCCTTTGTCACCCGTGGGGCTGGAACTGGCCTATCCGGCGGTGCCCTGCCCATTGAAAACTGCGTGCTAATTGTAACGGCCCGCATGAACCAGATTCTGGAGATGGACTTAGAGAACCAGCGGGTGGTGGTGCAGCCTGGCGTAATCAACAACTGGGTGACCCAAGCCGTTAGCGGTGCAGGCTTTTACTACGCACCCGATCCATCTAGTCAGAGCGTTTGCTCCGTTGGCGGCAACGTGGCAGAAAATTCTGGCGGGGTTCACTGCTTAAAATATGGCGTCACCACCAATCACGTCCTGGGGCTAAAACTGGTGACCCCCAGCGGCGAGGTGCTTAAAATTGGTGGCTCGGTGCCCGAGATGCCGGGATACGACCTAACCGGCATCTTTGTCGGCTCCGAGGGGACCTTGGGCATTGCGACAGAGATCACCCTAAAAATTCTTAAGTCTCCAGAAGCAGTACAGGTGCTACTGGCGGATTTCACAACGGTGGAGGCCGCCGGAGCCGCCGTGTCTGATGTGATCAGCGCGGGCATTATCCCTGCCGGTATGGAGATGATGGACAACTTCAGCATCAACGCGGTAGAAGATGTGGTGATGACCCAGTGCTACCCCCGAGATGCCGAAGCCATCTTGCTGATTGAAATCGATGGGCTGGCCGGAGAAGTGGCTGCAAGCCGCGATCGCATTGAAGCCATCTGTCGTCAAAACGGAGCCCGCAACGTAACTGGTGCTACCGATCCCTTAGAGCGGCTGCGGTTATGGAAAGGTCGCAAAGCCGCCTTTGCCGCCATGGGTAAGCTCAGCCCCGACTACTATGTGCAAGACGGTGTTATTCCCCGGACTCAACTGCCCTACGTCCTAAAAGAAATTGCCGCTCTGGGTGAACAGCACGGCTACCGTGTGGCCAACGTCTTCCACGCGGGAGACGGCAACCTACACCCCCTAATCCTCTACAACAACAGTGTTCCAGGCCAGCTAGAAGAAGTCGAAGCCCTAGGCGGCGACATTCTTAAGCTGTGCGTCAAAGTGGGCGGCAGCATTTCGGGAGAGCACGGCATTGGGGCCGACAAGCGCTGCTATATGCCCAATATGTTTACCGCTGCTGACCTAGACACCATGCAGTGGGTGCGCGCCGCGTTTAACCCCAAGGGACTTGCCAACCCCACTAAGATTTTCCCGACGCCACGCACCTGCGGAGAGGCTGCTAAATCTTTAGGAAACCACCAATTTCCAGGCGTTGAGCAGTTTTAGTCGGGCCTTTTATCCCCTTTACTGCCATAAAACGTCAGTCTGTAAATCTTGCTCAGACATGGTTGTGTAGTCAGCTGAACTCATTACAGCACCTTCCCGCTTTGAGTAACGTCAAACCCAATATGGGGCTGGGCAAGGGTATAAAGTTCAACAACATAAATTGAGAATGAACTATAGGCCCTGGCAGATCCCAAAGCAAATTTAGCGGATTAATCTTGGGATAGTAAACCTTGATACTTTTTAGTGTCTACATCCCTATGAAACCCCTTAAGTACTGTTTTCCCGTTGTTTTGGCGGCTGTTGGCAGCGTTGCAGTCTCCACCGCAGCTCAGGCGGCTAGCTTTTCCGCAATGCCTGGCTTCACCGATATTGATTTTCGGGACGAGATTAGCTCTGGGGCATTTACCGAACTTTTTGTCGCTGAGAGTCGCATTGGTAACAACCAAAATAATGGCGATCGCGAACTGGGCATCAACACCGCCACAGGCGCTCCTGTCGATCAAGAAGGTTACGTTTGGTCATCGGGTCAAGAAGTTGATTTTTCTTTGGTCTATGACGGCAGTAAGGTGACCTACATTGTTGACGATATCGAACTCAGCAGTATGGACTTTACCGGTGCAGTGGACAAAATCTATATTCGCACCCGTGGTTCCGGCGGCAACAAGCCTGAGAGCTCTATCTCGCTGACCAATTTACTGTTCAATGGTCAAGCCTACGCGCCTGGGCTCACCTCCACCGGCACTAGCAGCGGCGCCGATGTGGATTACTTGGCGATTACCGACATCGCCTTTCCATTCACCCTGACTGGAACCTCCACCTTTACTTTTGACAGTGGGACGCCTCGGGGCAGCCAATTGGCTTACCAAATTAAAGTTGGCACCACACCGGGCGAGTCGGTTCCCGAACCGATGACCGGCCTAGGCGCGATGGCCGTGTTTGGACTGGCTGCAGGGCTAAAGCGCAAGCTGTCGGCTTAGTCCCTTTATAGCTGATTCGCTTTATAGCTGATTCATTTTATTGAGAAAGGGGCTGTAAGTGCCGTGCCCGCCGCTGTGCCCAGCCGGCAAATACGGCGCTTACCGCTAGCATCATCAGACTATAAATTGCTCCAGGAATCGCCATCTCTGGCGTATTTAGGAAAGTAGGTGCGCTGGCGATCGCGATCGCCAGCGTTCCGTTTTGCAAGCCCACTTCAATCGTAATGGCCGTCGTGCTGGGCCGATTGAGCTTTGCCAACAGGGCAATACCCGCTCCGGCGGTCATCGCTGAGATTAACAGCACTGCCGACACGCTGCCAACCTGCGCAAAAAAGCTCACTACGTTTTCTCGCTCCTTTAGCAGCAGCCCAAAAATGATTAGCGCCAAGAAAAACATAGAGGCCCACTTCACCCCTTTTTCCGCCGTGGCGGCAAATCGGGGAGCATAGCGATGGAGCACCATGCCAATAGACACTGGCACCATTGTGATGGCTGCAATTTGCAGCACCGTGGTTAAAAACGGCAGCCGCAGCGTCACGGCTTCTCCCAGAAACACCTGCATCGCCCCGTTGACCATAAGCGGAATAGTAAACACCGTAACTAGACTGCTAATCGCCGTAAGGGAAATAGACAAGGCCACGTTGCCCTTGGCCAAATAGGTAAACATATTTGAGGTTGGCCCGCCGGGACAGGCCGCCAAAATTACCACGCCCACCGCCAGTTCAGGGGATAGAGGAAAAATTAATGCCAGCAAAAAACCCAACGCCGGCAGCAAAATTAATTGACCACTGAGGCCGACGATCATGGCCTTTGGCTCAACCCAAACGCGCTTAAAATCTTCAACGGTCAAGCTTAAACCCATGCCCAGCATGATGACAAACAGAGCTAGAGGCAAAAAGACGGCACTAAGAAAACTTGATTCCATTGCTCCAACCACAACGCTTTCTGCACATTACCCCGGAATCGATCTAAATTCCTAGTGGGAAGTCAGGGCAGTCGATGCCGTCAAAGCTAGGACTTCCTCCAGATTTTGAGAGTTAAGGGGCCAAAATCGGCTTCAGCTCCGTCAGTCCTGAAAGCTTGACCATCTAGAAAAACCAGATAAAAGGGCGATCGCAAGGCCCAACGCTTTAGCTCACCATCGCGACTTTGTTGTCGTCGTCCTTGGCTTCTACCTCATCGCGTATGGGCTCGGTTGCTTCGGTCAGCCAGCTGTAAAAGGCTTCCAGCAGTTCGCTGCTATCTAAGCCCTCGTCGTCCTCGTCGGGGGATTGGTCATCGCTGTCTTCGGCTTCGCCCGCTTCCGCTTCGTCCTCAGCTTCGTCCGCTTCATCGGCAAAGAAGGCTTCTACTTCATCCCGGTGCTCTTCTGTCCAGTCAAAAATATCGGCGATCGCCTCTGCTCTGCGACTTTCTTCTTCATCCCGTGCCGCTTCAGCTTCGTCTGCAGCATTCTGCACTTTGGCCAGCTCAGCAAATAGTCGCTGTAGCTCCCCCGAGTTATAAATTTGAGCCTTGTCCAGATCGTTTTCGGTGTTGGCCGTGTCTTGCTTAAGCGCTTCGGCTTGACCTATTTTTTTATCGTTGTCTTTGATATTGTTGGCTGCGTCTTTACCGCCCTGGGCAGCATCTTGACCAGACCTGCCCGCCGCCTTTGGCCCCTGATCTGCGTCCTGCTGAGCTGATGCTCCGGCCTGGGTGGCGCTGGCATCGGCCCCCTGTGCTTCGCCCATTTTGCCGCCGGATTTGATCATGCCCTGCTGGCCTTTAAGGTCAGATCCCACATCGTCCATGGGGCCAGCACCAGCTTCTGCCTCTGAGCCTGCGGCTTCCCCATGTTCCGTTGCCGCTTCGTTAAGTTGATTGTGAGCCACAAACACATCCTCTGCCCCCTGCACGCTA
The DNA here is from genome assembly GCA_039177155.1 of Cyanobacteria bacterium P01_H01_bin.119. Taxonomy (GTDB): domain Bacteria; phylum Cyanobacteriota; class Cyanobacteriia; order Phormidesmidales; family Phormidesmidaceae; genus JBCBZT01. The sequence goes on along the minus strand of JBCDFX010000031.1, from coordinate 1,908 downwards.
GCTTGGTGAGAGGCTAGCCCGCTCTGATAGGCGTGCATTTTTTCGGCTTCAAGCTGGCGCGCCGCAATAATATCCAGCAGCTCCATTTCACGAATGGCCAGATATCCTTCGCCCATGGCGAGAAAGGCGGCGTTGGTGGAGGCATCAGACACCTCAAAGGGCGCATCTTCTGGAATTTCGGGTAAATCGGCATCGGTGTCTGAGTCTTCGGCCTCGTCCTGGGCGTCTTCGTACTCGTCTTGCCGCTCTTCGAACTGGGCCATCATTTCCATATCGGCCTTGGCTTGGGCCGTTTGAGTCTCTATTTCTTCGGTTTCGACCGCTTCACCCTCAGTGCCAAGGACTGAGTCTGTCCCTTCCGCAAAGGATTCTGTTTTGATGGTTGCAATGCCGCCGAAGAAAACGCCCCAGTAGGCTGCCTTCCCTGCAGTGGAGAGGGCCATAGAGCTAGCGGTTGTTCCCGTGGTGGCAATAAAGCCGCCGCCAGCAGTTGGATTAACGCCGCCGTAGCTAAAGATAGCCAGCGCGGCCCGAGCTGCATCGGTGCCAAAGGCAATTACCTGACTTTGAATTGCGTCCCAGGCGTCGTCCCAGTTACCGCCTTCATAGAACACTGAAGCAATGCGCAGGCCAATAGACAGGGCACGGAACAGCATGCGCCAGAGAATAAACACCAGCACAATTTTGTCGATTTGGATGGCTGCGTTCATAATATTGGCCGCCCAGCTTAGAAGGGTTGCCACGGCTCCAGCAGTCCACGGTAGACCAATGGCCAGCAGTCCCGCTGCAATTAGCAGTACCAGGCTAATCATTGCCAGGGTCAGCCCAATTAAATCCAGAATATTGGTAATCACCTGGAGGATTTTACACAGCCCTTCCAGCAGTACCGCCGCGACGCCAAAGGCATTGGTCTCATCGGAGACGCTAGCAAAGGTGTCGTAAACGTCGTAAACGGCTCCGGCGGTTTGACCGACCACCAGGGTTTGGGCCAACTGGGTGCCAAAATCGTCCCCTTCTACTTTTGCCCAGTCGGGATAGGGTTCGGTATCGTTCACCGTCATGCTTTCGATGGTGCCGGCGGATTCTTCCGTGTCTCGCTGCACCAGTAGGCCATCGGCGGCAACTTCGTTGAAAAAGCTTTCTTCGAGTCCGGCGTTCTCTAGGCTGCTAAACAGGCTTAGCTGGTTGAGAATATCTAGGCTGTCGTTAAGGGACCCGTTGCCGATGGCGTCCATATCGCCCATATCCGGGCGATCGACGATTTCACCCACATCGGGCATGTCTACAGCTTCGGGCGTCCGGGTTGGCAAGGCGGGCTTATTGACGGCTTCGGTGGGGTCTACGTTTTCTAAGGCTCGTTCTTCAGTGGCAACGGCATCGTCGTTGCTGCCCAAATCAGCATCACTGGCGGCGCCTTCGGCTTCAGCGGTGTCTGCACTATCTGCGGTTTGCTCTCCGGTGTTCTCGTCGTCCCAGTCTTCTCGCTGGATTTGTTGAGCCTGAACTGCAACGTGATCAATGTCGGCGTCTGTGCTCGCGTTCTCTGGGTCGTCGATGCCCAGCTCTCCCAGTAAATCTTGGGTGGTTTCGGCTTGTTCGGCGTCTTCTAGTTCTCCATCCGAGTCGGTGTCGGCGTCGGCTCCGCCCTCGATCGCTCCCTGCTGCATAGTGTGGACGGCTTCGTGGGCAATCAACTCTCGCCCTTCGTCGCTGTCGGGGTCGTATTCACCCTCGGCAAAAAAGATATGGCAGCCTGTGGTAAAGGCGCGGGCGGCAAGCTGATCGCATAAATCGTGGGCTTCGCTGTCGTCGTGAATCGCGATCGCCTCCGGATTGGCCATGCCCAGACTGCGACGCAGCCAGCTTTGGGTGTCGTCGGGAAGGGATTCGCCACCGCTGGCCATCGCG
>JBCDFX010000030.1:0-17445 GCA_039177155.1 Cyanobacteria bacterium P01_H01_bin.119 | reverse complement strand
TTTGAACTGGATGGATGGCAGTAAAAAGTTGAGGTGCCTTGCTATAACATGTGCTGTTGCTAATGTTGCATGACCACACAAGTCCATTTCAATTTCGGATGTAAACCAACGAATCTCAAAACTCTCATCTAACAAAATAAAAAATGCTGTTTCAGCAACAGAGTTCTCTAGTGCGATTCGTTGCATCAAATCATCAGGTAGCCAATGTTCAAGAGGACAAACCGCAGCAGGATTGCCACCGAACACTTCATCTGTGAAAGCATCAACTTGGAATATTGGCAATTTCATAATAAATCTGAAGCACTGATAAATCCTCTTCAGGATACTGCCCTACAAATAACCAAAGGCGGCATAACGTTGCCGCTCACTGGATGCAGTCCCCCTCATACTCTTTATGATGACTATAATCATTCCAGTGCAGCGGGGTTGTTATGTAGCGTTGCTGGAAATAGCAATTTCTCAATATCCAGAAGGTTTTTGGAATTCATTGATAACTTGATCGATCTCCTGAGCGATCGCTAATAGCTCCATTTCTTGCCAACGCTTTCCAACAATTTGCATCCCAATTGGTAAGCCACTTTCAGTTCTGCCGATGGGAATCACAACTACCGGATGTCCAGTCAGATTAAACGGTACCACGTAAGCACCCGATGCCATAGAGTAAGGTACATTTTGATGATCAACTTGCACCGATGCACCACGTTTCCGGTGGGTAAATGCCGCAGTCATTGCAACAGGGCAGAGCCAGGCATCCCATTGATTCAGGGCTTTATCCATTTGAGCGATCAGGCGATCGCGTTCTGTTAGCGTTTCAAAATATCCTTTTAAGGACGGATTTAATGAGATCGGTAAACCAATGCTGGCAAGATTCCACAGCTTGCGAAAGTTGTGATCGCCCCGTGTTCCATCTCGAAATAAAAAAGCTAGATTCTTACTAATATTCTTAATTGAGAGAGAATAGTTATATATCAAGTTGTAAGCCGAAAGCGTATAGTAGGCTTTGCAAACAGTTATCCAATCGAAATCAGGAATCCATTGTTCTAGAGCAACCCCTTCAGTAGTGAGACGGGTTGCAACGGATTGCATAGCGGCTTTAATGTCTTCAGCGATTGGAAAGACTGACCATTCATCGGTCCAAGCAATTCGATAGGTTTTAAGGGCCTTATGCTCAGGCGGATTCAGCTGAAGGGGTGGTATGTCAGGCTGCTTGGGATCAGCCCCAGCAATGAGTGGTAGACAAAGTGATAAGTCTTGGACTGAGCGAGCTAGACCACCAACTGTCAGCATTTGGCGGAGACTGTGGGGCGCACCGGGCAGGTCAGGAATATGTCCCGTAGTGGGAACCCGCCGGTCCGTTGGCTTGATGCCATAGATGCCGCAAAAGTGAGCGGGTTGACGAATGGATCCACCAAAATCGGAGCAGAGCTCGAATGGAGATAAACCTGCCGCTACAGCCGCTGCACCACCGCTCGAAGTCCCACCAGGTGTGTAATCCAAATTCCAAGGATTGTTGACACGAGGAAAAACATCATTGAGTCCCTGATAACCACCGGCTAAATCCCCCACATTTGTTTTGCCTAGGATGATTGCACCAGCTGCTCGAAGACGGCTGACAACAGTGGCATCATCTTTTGGAACGTAGTGATATAGATGTGTTGAGCCAGCAGTAGTTCGTAGACCAGACGTTTCGAATAAATCCTTAACAGTCAGTGGAACACCATGTAGAGGTCCCCAATTCTCTCCTCTTTCTAATGCTTCATCGGCTTGCTTGGCTTTAATCCGAGCTTGGGGTGCATTCAAAGTACAAATTGCATTTAAAGCTGAGTTATGTTTCTCAATCTGAGCGAGGTAAGCATCGAGAACTTCTACTGCAGAGACCTCTCGCTCACGGAGCATTTGGGAAAGTTGACGGACTGAAGCAAAAATCCGATTACTCATAGCGGAGCAGTATTCAGGTGGCAGCTAATTTTCTGATTGATTGCACCTTATCAGCAAATCTCAGATTGGCAACTTTGAGGCACGGTTACTCAATAGATTGCGGGACATAACTCATTATTAGAGGGAAAGTTTCCACCTAAGATCCTCATATGGGTAAATAGGCAGAAATATGTCAGCCTAAGATCCGATTTTGGGCAAATAGATGGAATCTCGTCCACATAAGATCCCTACATGGGTAAATAGGTGGAACGATTCAGTATAGTTGCTCAGGCAATTCCAAGCTGAATTTGTTTGTGGCCTGCTTATCCTAACTTTTCAGGGAGCGCGATCTCCAATCCTGCCTAGTGTATTCCCTACGAAAATCTCCGCCAGGAACACATCAGTCTCATAGGCTCCCCGAATAAAGCCAGCGATCGCACCCTTTATCAACTCCCCTGACGCAATTTCTCCAACACACTCTGATCTTCCATTGTCGAAGCATCACCCGCCACCGCTTCACCGCTGGCCAGATTCCGCAAAAAGCGACGAATAATCTTACCCGATCGCGTTTTCGGCAACGCATCGGCAAAGCGGATTTCACCCGGACGAGCGATCGCGCCAATTTCCTGCACTACATGCTGCTTTAGCTCATTTTTTAGCTCATCACTGGAGCTGTGGGTGCCCTCCAACGTGACAAAGGCAAACACTTCTTCGCCTTTAAGATCGTCCTTGCGGCCTACTACTGCCGCTTCCGCCACCGCCGGATGAGACACCAGCGCCGACTCAATTTCCATCGTGCCCAAGCGGTGCCCGGCCACGCTAATCACATCGTCTACCCGGCCCATCACCCAAAAGTAGCCGTCCTCATCCCGGCGGGCGCCGTCTCCCGCAAAGTAGAGATATTTGCCGTCCTTGGGCGGAATATGCTCCCAGTAGGTGCGGCGGAAGCGATCGTCGTCGCCGTAGACCGTGCGCATCATGCTGGGCCAGGGATGCTTAATTACCAGATAGCCGCCCTCGTTATCGCCCACCGGGTTCCCGTCAAGATCTACCACGTCGGCCAAAATGCCGGGGAAAGGTTTCGTGGCCGAACCGGGTTTGGTCGGTGTGGCTCCCGGCAGGGGCGTGAGCATAAAGCCGCCGGTTTCCGTTTGCCACCAGGTGTCGATAATGGGGCACTGCTGATAGCCGATGACCTGGTGGTACCACATCCAGGCTTCTGGGTTGATGGGTTCACCGACGGTGCCGAGAATTCTTAGGCTGGATAGATCGCGGGCCTTGGGCTGCTCATCGCCCATTTTGATAAAAGCGCGGATAGCAGTGGGCGCGGTATAGAAAATATTGACGCCGTATTTTTCCACCACGTCCCAAAAGCAGCCGGGGTTTGAGGGCCGGGGTACCCCTTCGTACATAAGGCTGGTGGCCCCATTGGAGAGCGGCCCATAAACAATGTAGCTGTGGCCCGTAATCCAGCCCACGTCAGCGGTACACCAGTACACGTCGGTGTCGCGGATGTCGAAGGCCCACTGGAAGGTCATATGAGTGTAGAGGTTGTAGCCGGCGGTGGTGTGAACAACGCCTTTGGGTTTGCCCGTAGTGCCGCTGGTGTAGAGGATAAACAGCAGATCTTCAGCGTCCATTTCTTCGGCGGGGCAGTCAGCGGAGGCGGTGGCCTGCAGGTCGTGCCACCAGTGATCGCGCCCGTCCACCATGGGAATCTCTTCTTTTGTGCGCTGCACCACCAGCACGTTCTCGACGCTGGGGGCACCGTCGTTTTCGAGGGCCTGATCGACGGCGGTTTTTAGGGGAATTACCTTATCTTTGCGGAAGCCGCCGTCGGCGGTGATGACCAGTTTGGCCTGGGCGTCGTTAAGGCGATCTTTTAGCGCCTCAGCGCTGAAACCGCCAAAAACAACGGTATGGGGGGCACCAATGCGGGCGCAGGCGAGCATGGCGATCGCCGCCTCTGGCACCATAGGCATATAGATCCCGACGCGATCGCCCTTTTTTACCCCCAGGGACTTCATCACATTGGCAATTTGGCACACTTCCCGGTGGAGCTGAGCGTAGGTGAGGGTGCGAGAATCACCGGGTTCGCCTTCCCAAATTAGAGCGGCTTTGTTGCGCCGCCAGGTGGTGAGATGACGATCTAAGCAGTTGTAGGAAATATTCAGCTTGCCACCCACAAACCACTGGGCAAAGGGAGGCTGCCAGTCCAGCACGGTGTCCCATTTTTTAAACCAGTGGAGTTCTTGATCAGCCAGATCGGCCCAAAAGGCGGCTGGGTCTGCCGCCGCCCGGTCGTAGAGCTGTTGGTATTCATCCATATTTTGGATCCGGGCCTGCTTAGAAAACTCCGCAGACGGATGAAACAGACGCTTCTCGTTGAGAATGGATTCGATAGTGGGTTGTGACATAGCCGCTGAATGACGTGTCTACTGTGTTAGGTGTGTATTGAATGTGTCAAAACCATACTTTTTTTTGGGCGCAATTCCGACTCACCGCTGAGATTCTTTAAGCTTCAGCAATGGGATATGCTTATATATGCATATTTTGATTGACGCGATCGCCCATGGCCCTTTCCCACGCAATTTTGGTGTCTTTGTTAGATCAGCCCTGCAGCGGTTACGACCTGGCGAAGCGCTTTGACGGATCGGTGGGGTTCTTTTGGGATGCCAGCCACCAGCAAATTTACCGGGAGCTCTCCAAGCTGGAGGCTAAAGGTGCCCTGCGGGTAGAAAAGGTGATGCAGGATAGCCGCCCCAACAAAAAGCTCTATTATCTGACCGATATTGGCGAGCAGATATTTAAAGACTGGGTGGTAGAGCCCTGCGATATCAGCCCCATTAAAGATGATCTATTGGTCAAACTCTTTGGCGGCCATTTGATTCCGTCTGACAAGCTCCTGGCTGAATTAGAGTCCCATCGCCAGCGCCATCAAAATCGACTGGAGGAATATAAGGCTATTAAGCAAAAGTTTTTCCCAAATTTAGAGAATGTTCCTCGCCAGCGCGTGTTTCAGTACATCACGCTGCGCAGCGGTATTCGCTATGAAATTGGCTGGCTGAACTGGTGCGATGAGGCGATCGCCTATGTCAAAGCAGGAGAGCTGCCCCCAGCCTAAGGGATCAAGGCTTACGCAGTTACATGACGCAGTTGCATCCGGTTTGGCCCGGCCCCAAATGTTTGACAACTAGATGTAACAGGGCGTTGCGTCAGTTCCAGTGATAGGACACTCGCCAATGCGTTTAAGACTGGGCCTTTAAGCGCCAGAGCAGACTTCCTCGCGACTGTTTTTAAGGAATCCGTGTAGCGGGTACTGTTGTATCTGTTGTAGGTAAAGAATTTAACACTGCAAAATGCCTAAACGAAAATTAAGCCTGGTCCGTGGCGAGGCAAAGTCCTTGGAGATTAACTGGAATTTTGGCTTTAAGGCTATGGTAATTACCCTAGATGGGGAGACCGTCGGCCAGATTCCCGACCAAGCTGCCCTAAATGCTGGTAAGACATTTACGTTGGATAACGGCAGCACTATTAAGGTGCAGCTTCAGCGAAATTTTCTGCAGCCCGAACTGCTGGTATGGCATAACGGTGACCCGGTTCCCGGCTCAGATGGCGACCCGGTGCAGCGCCTGAACATGGGCTCAATGGTGCTATTTGTGGTGGCAGGCTTAAATTTGCTGTTGGGTGCCTTTGTTGTGGCCCTATCCCTTGATGCGTTTGCCGCTCTCGGTATCGGCATTGGCTCAATAATTGGCGGTTTGATTTATCTGGGGTTAGGCATGGCGGTGCGGGCGCGATCGCAGCCAGCGCTCTCTAAGGTTGCGCTGATTTTAGCGGTTGTTTTGCTAGTAGCTGATGGGGTTATGAACACGGTGATGCTGGTCAGCAACGGGCGATCGCCCGCGACCGGTCTGCCCCTCAGAGTAATTTTGATTATGCTGCTGCTGCGGACGTTCAAAGCCTACGATGCTCTAGAGCAAGCTTAGCCAAGGCTACGGATATACTTTGTCAAGTTTATAACCAGAGTGACGACGGCAAGAGGGTTGACGCACTAAAGTTGTGGCACGGGTCAGATGACCATGCTTTTTGGCCGGTCGCTAGTCTGCCCATAGTCCGGTTGTTCTGAAATCTGAGGCGTGTTGCGATGAGTGTTTGGATTGTCTTGGGCCTAATTTTGCTGATTGTCGGCGCGATTTTGTTTTTTGTCCAGCGCAATCAGAAGAGTCGGCTGTTCAGCATCAAATCAGCGCGAAAAGTGCAGGCAGCAGAGCTGCACACGACAGCCCAAGCGATCGCGAACGAAATTGGCGGCGGCAACTGGCGCGACTACGTGAAAGTCTGGGGCGAAGTCACCGTTAAAAACCCATTGATCTCTGAACTCAAGCAAACCCCCTGCGTCCATTACGCTATGACAGTCAAGCGCGTCTATGAAAAAACGGTTACCGAAAAGGACAGCGACGGCCGAACCACAACCAAGACGGAGCGGGCCAGTGACACCCTCTCTAGCAATAAACAGTCTGTGCCCTTTTATGTGAAAGACAGCAGCGGAGAAGTGCTGGTCGAACCAGACGGTGCGGCGATGGAAACTGTCAAAGTCCTGGATGAATTTCGCCCAGTAGAAGATGCCCGAGGGGGAATGCTCCAATTTGGCAACTTCTCATTTAGCTTGGGGGACAACAGCTTTGGCACTGGCGGTGGCTCACGTACCCTGGGCTACCAATACACTGAATCGATTTTGCCCCTGGGCCGCAACATCCTCGTCGTCGGCAGCGCTAGTGACGACACGGGCATTATGACCCTGTGCAAACCCACCAGCGGCGATAAAAAGTACCTTATTTCCCTTAAGAGTGACGAAGCCCTTGCAGCCAGCACCGAGAAAGGCGCTCAAGGGGCCACCCTAGGGATGGCAATTTGTCTGGGATTAGGCATTGTTTTACTAATCGTCGGCATCGTCTCTTAACGCATGATCCTCAGCTGCGGTGTTACTCAGCCTCACCGCTAGAGTCATCCTGCTGGATGGCTGCGGGGCCGTCGTCAGGAATAGCGACTTCTGGGTTTTCAATCACGGCAACGTCAGTGTTAATGGCTGCTGCGGATTCTGCCGCTAGCTCATCGGCCAGCTCGTCGTCGTCTTCAAGGGTTGGCACAATGGCGATCGCTGCGATCGCATCGTCATCGTCGAGCCGCTGAAGCTGCACCCCAGTCGCCATACGCGACTGAATCGAAATCGCATTGATCACCTGGCGGATAATAATGCCGCGCAGGGTTACCATCATCAGCTCATCTTCATCGCCCACCACTCGCAGGGCCACCAGACAATCGTCATCTTTGCGGAACTTAATGGCCCGTAGCCCCATACCGGCCCGATTTTGTAACCGGAATTTGGCGACAGGCACTCGCTTGCCCAGCCCTTCTGCGGTGATAACTAGCACCCAAGGCCCAGAACTAGCGACCGCCGCCGCATCTAGCTCATCACTGTCATCGTCGGCCTCGCTTTCATTGGCCTGAGCGACGCTTTCGGCAATTTGAGCCGGCAGGATATCCATGCTAATTAGCACATCATCTTCTTTCAGGTTCATGGCCTTAACCCCGCGCGTGGGGCGTCCTAGGGGCCGGAGCTGATCGTTATCGGCTTTGAAGTGAATGGTCATACCCTGATGGGAGCCAATCAAAATGCTGTCGGATTCGCGGGCCAGGCGCACCCAGCGCAGCTGGTCTCCCTCGGCTAGGGAAATCGCAATCAGTCCATTGGTGCGAATATTGCTGAACGCAGAGAGCGCTGTTTTTTTGACGTAGCCGCCCTGGGTCAGCATAACCAGATACTCGTCGTCGGTAAATTCGGACACCGCCAGAACGGAGGTGATTTTTTCGTCCTTGGGGATGGGCAGCATTTGCACAATGGGAATTCCCCGGGCCGTACGCGATCCCACCGGAATTTGATAGGCCGGAATGGAGTAGGAAACGCCGCGATCGCTAAAAAACAGTACGTTATCGTGGGTGCAGCAGGTGATGAAGTGCTCAATGCCGTCGTCTTCTTTCATCCGGGTGCCCGATTTACCCCGAGTTGCCCGGCTCTGAGCTTCAAAGGTATCCACCGGCATGCGTTTAATGTAGCCCTGCTCTGTGAGCAAAATCACCACCTGCTCATTGGCAATCAGGGAAATATCCGTCAGCTCCCCGTCGGCCCGTTCGATGACCGTGCGGCGGGGGTCAGCATAGGTTTCTCGCAGTTGTCCCAGCTCAGCGGTAATAATGTCTAAAATGCGCTCTCGCCGCGCCAAAATATCCTGCAGGTCGGCGATTTTAGCCTGGAGCGCTTCATGCTCTTGATGAATCTTTTCGGCTTCTAGGGCCGTTAGACGCCGCAGCTGCATCTGCAAAATTGCGTCGGCCTGGGTTTCAGAGAACCCGTAGCGATTGATTAGCTCCTGCTTGGCGATGGGGGCATCAGCAGAGTGACGAATTAGGTGAATAATTTCGTCTAGATTCTCCAGAGCAATTAAGTATCCCTGCAGGAGGTGGTCTCGCTCCTCTGCCTTGCGCAGTTCGTAGCGAGTGCGACGGGTGATGGTTTCAATGCGGAAATCCAAAAAGACTTCCAGCATATGCTTTAGCCCCATCAGCTGAGGCTCACCGTCCACTAGGGCCAGCATATTGACGCCAAAGTTGTTCTGTAGGGGGGTTTGCTTATACAGGTTATTAAGCACCACGCGGGGATAGGCATCGCGCTTAAGCTCAATAACAATGCGCATCCCGGTGCGATCGCTTTCGTCTCGGATATCGGAAATGCCGTCAATTTTGCGATCGTTGACCAGCTCCGCAATTTTTTCAATCAGCGCGGCTTTGTTGGTCTGGTAGGGTAGCTCCGTCACAATAATGGCGTCTCGATCGGGGCGACCCTGATGTTCGATCGTTTCGATTGTGGTGACGCCGCGCATGGTCACCGAGCCGCGCCCGGTGGTGTAAGCTTCGTGAATGCCACTGGTGCCCAAAATTTGCGCCCCGGTGGGAAAGTCTGGCCCCGGAATATGCTGCATTAGCTCAGCGGTGGAAACTGCCGGATTGGCAATTAGGGCAATTACGCCGTCAATTAGCTCGCCTAGATTGTGGGGAGGAATGTTGGTGGCCATCCCCACCGCAATCCCCGAGGAGCCGTTCAGCAAGAGCTGAGGAATGCGGGAGGGCAGCACAACGGGCTCCTGCTGGGACCCGTCAAAGTTGTCGGCAAAATCGACCGTTTCCGATTCAATATCTTGGAGCAAGGCGGCCCCGGTCAGAGCCTGCAGTCGGCACTCGGTGTATCGCATAGCCGCCGGCGGGTCGTTATCGACGGAGCCAAAGTTGCCGTGACCGTTAATTAGGGGCGATCGCATGGAGAAGTCCTGAGCCATGCGCACCAGGGCATCGTATACCGCCGTATCCCCGTGGGGATGAAACTTACCGAGCACTTCACCGACCACACGAGCACACTTACGGAAGGGCCGATCGGCGGTCAACCCCAGCTCATGCATGGCGTATAAAATACGGCGATGCACAGGTTTTAGACCGTCTTTGGCATCGGGCAATGCTCGACCCACAATGACGCTCATGGCGTACTCTAAATATGATCGAGACATCTCATTGCGCAGATCCGTAGGTACGATCCGCTCTTGAGGGGTGCTCATATGGTAAAAAGCTCCAAATTAGCAGTGACTCAGGGGGCCAAAACCCGCCGTTGAAGCCGCGCAGCGTCGAGAACTAGCAGAGAAATTTACGCTGTGGCTATGGCCTCATTTTACCACATTCAAATCGTCTTCATCAGCGCTGAAATCTTCATTATCAGCGGGATAGCTCGCTTTATCGAGGGCGCTTTGATCGGGGTGAAACTCTCGGTGCTGATCGCAGGTTTAGCCCTACTGCTGGCAGCGACGATTGGGCCAACGCTATTGGCTCTGACCATCGCCACCGGCTCCATCTTTTGTCAAGATAAGTGGTAAATCCGCCATTGCATATTTTAGGTATTGCCATCATTGTTAAAAGTCCGCAGCTAAGTGCTAAATGACCTATGGATAACAACAATTTACTTCGACAAATGCTGATGATTGGCATTGGCACCACTTCTCTAGTGGCTGAAAAAATCCGTGAGGTGAGCGATGATTGGGTACGCGACGGCCGCCTCAACGCCGATCAGGCCAATAAATTTGTCAATGACTTTATGGCTCAGTTTAATGGTGAGCAGCAGGGCAAATTTGAAGAACAGATGCAGCGTCAGTTGCGAAATGTGCTGCAGGATTTAGGCGTTCCGCGTCAGTCCGAAATGGATGAGCTCAGGGGCCGCCTTGATCGCCTGGAACGCAAGGTTCGAGAATTGGAAAATAAGCTGTGGCGGTGAGTTGGCCTCAACAGGTTAGGATCACGACATCATCTTTCTGGGTGAGGTGTCGATTATCTGCGCTAATGATTTGCTAAGAGCAAGAATTTGACCCTCTTACCTGGCTGGGTTCAAAATGCTGTGACGCTGTCGATATTGAGACAAAATTAATAATTTAGGACGTTCAATATGCGAGAAATTTTGATTAGTTTTGGAGTGCTAGTGGTCTGCTGTGTCATTGTGGTTGCCAGCCAAGCCTTTGGCGATGGGGAAACTGCGATTGCCGCCAACCTGTCTGAGCCCCAATCTCCATCTATTAGCGCAGCCGATATCAGCCCGCAGCCCCCTCTGCAACTGGCGCAATCGGCAGATGATCTTTCTCCAGAAGGAACCGATATGGCCGATGAAGAGCTGACGACTGAAGAAACTGCGACCGAAGAGATTGTGACAACCGAGTCTGGCCTGCGGTACGTTGAGCTCGAAGAAGGCACCGGCGCTTCTCCCCAGTCCGGGCAGCGCGTCACGGTTCACTACACCGGCACCCTAGAAAACGGCGTGAAATTTGATAGCTCCCGCGATCGCAATCGCCCCTTCAGCTTTAGGATTGGCGTCGGTCAAGTGATCCAGGGCTGGGACGAAGGGGTGATGTCTATGCACGTTGGCGGTCGCCGCAAGCTGATTATTCCGCCAGAGCTAGGCTATGGCTCTCGGGGAGCCGGGGGCGTTATTCCGCCAAATTCGACCCTGGTTTTTGACGTTGAGCTGCTGCGAATCGGCTAAAAATCTGCCAATACTGGCGGGGCCAAAGGTGCAACCGTCTTCGCCTTTTATCTAAAGATTAGGCTAGAGATCGGGCGCACTCCGGGTCACCCCGTCAGGCAGAATTGCTCCGGTCAAATCGGCATTTTTAAGATTGGTGTATTCAATATTGGCGTTGATCATCACTGCCTCGGTCAAAATCGCGCCGCTAAAGTTAGACCAGCTCAATTTAGCCCGGTACAGGGTGACGCCGCGCAGGTTTGCGCCCCGAAACGAACTCCAGCTTAGGTTAGCGCTGCGCAGGTTAGCCTGAGTTAGGTTGGCATTAACCAAGTTGGCCCCTTTTAATCTGGCTCGGTTTAAGTCAACGCTGCGCAAGTCCGCCCCTTCTAAGCTGGCTCCGCTAAGGACGCAGGCAATCATACTGGCAGATGCCAACACTGCACCGTTGAGAATGGCGCTGGTTAGATTGGCACCATCTAACATAGCCTCCGTCAAATCTGTGCCCAGCATCTTGGCGCGACTTAGGCTTACATTGCTCAGGTCAGCTTGCCGCAGGTTAGCGCTGTCTAAGTTGGCTTCATTGAGGTTGGCCTCTTGCAATTTGGCCTGGCGAATCTGGGTGCGCAGCAGGTTAACGCTTCGCATTCCCGCATCGGTCAGATCGGCACCGGATAGATTGGCATCGGTTAAGTCAGCGCTAATCAGATTGACCAAATGGAGTTTGGCAAACTCCAGGTTGGCTTCTGTGAGCACCGCTTCTCGTAGATTAGCCCCTTCGAGCAGCGCGCCCTGGAGATTAGCCCGCCGGAGGTCGGCCCGCCGGAGATTAGCGCCCTTGAGATTCTGATTGGCCAGGTTAGCACTTGCGAGTTTGGCTTCTCGAAAATCTCTTTCGCCAGCGGCATACCGGGCTAATAGTTCCTCCGTGTCCATAGTCATGGGCCTTAGTTCGCTCGTCTTCATTGCGTAAATCTGCTGCTCAATCGAATATCAAACTGTTGTGACGAGTCAGGCGTTGAAGGATCCCACCAGATTGAAATACGCCGGGGTTCGCCGCCAGTTTAGTGACTCTAATTTAGATCTGCCGTGCTGGGTGAAGCGCTGTATTTCAAGTTTTTCGCCTAGATGCCTTAGGAACATTTCTAGGATGCCCAGTTTTATCGCCCGGACTGAAACTGGCAGTGGAAAAGCCAGCCGATGAGCGCGCGCTAGGCGGGTTAGGGCTAGCCTGGGTATGTTATCGGGCTGGATTGACTGCTTCAAAGGGCTGAGCCTATTAATGTTTTCTTTAAGCCGGATTGATATTTCGGATTGATCAGAGACACTTTTAGTAGTGCGCTTGCTTTAAACCTGTGCTTGGGGCTTTCCTGGCTTAACCCGCACCAGGACTCCCATCAGTGAGTCGCAGTGGCTCTGAGGCACAAGCCATAGCGCGTCCGACAACATCAGCTAGGCCGAACCTATTGCTGAAGCAATACTTCAGTCTCTCGATGACAACCTCTGGTTCAGTACTCCGGAAGAGTCCGTTGAGATTGCCATTATCTGGTCTGTGCGATCGCATCTTTGCTATGGCGATCGCGCTCAAACTAAATGGTCATCGCTCTTCCGTTTCTATACGTTAACGTCAATAGGAAGTAAATCATCATGTCAGAGTTAGTAAATCGCCGCAGTCAGGCTATTACTCAAGGGGTGCAGCGCGCCCCTAACCGCGCTATGCTGCGCGCCGTTGGATTTCAAGACGACGACTTTAGTAAGCCGATTGTAGGGCTGGCCAACGGCTACAGCACGATTACGCCCTGCAATATGGGCATTAATTCTTTAGCCTTACGGGCAGAGTCAGCCGTCAAAACCGCCGGCGCTATGCCCCAAATCTTTGGCACCATCACCATCAGCGACGGTATCTCTATGGGTACCGAAGGCATGAGATATTCTCTGGTTTCCCGTGAGGTGATCGCCGACTCTATTGAGACGGCCTGCATGGGGCAGAGTATGGACGGTGTACTGGCCATTGGCGGCTGCGATAAAAATATGCCCGGAGCTATGATTGCCATGGCCCGCATGAATATTCCGGCTCTTTTCGTCTACGGCGGCACGATCAAACCGGGCCACTACAATGGCGAAGACCTGACGGTGGTTAGCGCTTTTGAAGCAGTTGGCCAGTATAGCGCAGGCAAAATTGACCAAGCAGAACTGACCCAGATTGAGCGTCACGCCTGCCCCGGCGCGGGCTCCTGTGGCGGTATGTTTACGGCCAACACCATGTCCTCTGCCTTTGAGGCGATGGGCATGAGCCTAATGTATTCCTCCACGATGGCCGCAGAAGATGAGGAAAAAGCGGAAAGCGCTGAAAAATCCGCCTTTGTTCTGGTAGAGGCCGTTCGGAAACAGATTTTGCCTCAAGATATCCTCACCCGCAAAGCCTTCGAAAACGCTATGGCGGTGATTATGGCGGTGGGCGGCTCTACTAACTCGGTGCTGCATCTGCTCGCGATCGCCAACGCTATCGGCGTTGAACTGACCCTAGATGATTTTGAAATTATCCGCGCCAAAGTGCCCGTTTTTTGCGATTTAAAGCCTTCTGGGCGCTATGTCGCAACCGATTTGCACAAAGCAGGCGGCATTCCTCAAGTGATGAAAATGCTGCTGGTCAACGGGCTGCTTCACGGCGATGCCCTCACCATTACCGGACAAACCGTGGCGGAACTACTCGCCGATATCCCGGAGACACCCCGAGCCGACCAAGACGTGATTCGCCCCTTCGACCGGCCAGTTTATCCCCAGGGGCACCTGGGTATTCTTAAGGGCAATTTGGCCATTGAAGGGTCAGTTGCTAAGCTGACAGGCATCAAAAACCGTCAGATTACCGGCCCAGCCCGTGTATTTGAGTCAGAAGAGACCTGTCTAGATGCGATCTTGGCGGGAAAGGTTCAGGCGGGAGACGTGGTTGTTGTGCGCTACGAGGGTCCTAAAGGCGGTCCCGGCATGCGCGAAATGTTGGCCCCTACCTCGGCCATTATCGGCGCCGGCTTAGGCGATGCGGTGGGATTAATTACCGATGGCCGTTTCTCAGGCGGCACCTACGGCATGGTGGTGGGCCATGTTGCACCCGAAGCGGCTGTTGGCGGCAATATTGCCTTAGTTAAGGAAGGAGACAGCATCACTATCGACGCCGATGCTCGCCTGCTGCAGGTCAACGTGTCCGACGAAGAGCTGGCGGCTCGGCGCGCCAACTGGCAGCCCCCTACTCCTCGCTATGTCAAAGGGATTTTGGCAAAGTATGCCAAGCTGGTCTCTTCCAGCAGTGAAGGTGCCGTCACCGATATGAATCTCTAACGGGCCGGCCAGATAGGGACAAATGCGGCCCAAATGGAGATAAGACTAAACGACCCGGAGTTGAACTCCGGGTTAAAATTTTGGGCGTTGCTGAACAAAGGGATGCATCTAAATTGACTCAAGGCGTCTGCAACTCACAGACTGCACCGCCCGCAGGTAAAGGCTTCGGTCGTGTCCAACTGGCCCTCAACTGAAATCTAGACTGTTCTACATAGACAGCTTCCGGAGAGCGTAGGAATCATTTAAGCTGCGCCTCACTCTGATGCACAATCCTCTAGCCAGGGGGGATGCCCGTAACCCGCAGCAAGTCGCCGACAGTGGGGCAGAAGGTTTCCATGTCTAGCTGATCGGGGGTAACGGGGTTGGTGTAAGTAGAGTGGCGGTAGTTGAGACAAAAGCGATCCCAGGGCGCCATTTGAATCTTGAAAATTGAAATAATCAGATCTGCCAACGCAATAGACAGAGGAATTCGGAAGAAAATTCGATAGCCCAGGTAGTCGCACATCTCCCGCACGGCTCGATTGACATGCAGGGCTGGATTGCCCAGTACCCACTCCGTCCCCGGCTCTGCTGGGGAATGCTCGACTAGATAATAAACCACCCTGGCAATATCTTGGGCGTGGATGATGTGGAAGCTGCCATCGGCGCGGAAGAAGCGAATCCAGCGCATCCATTTGGTGGCAATATCGGACAGACCGGCGGAGATGTGGGAGTAGGGTTTATCTTTGTCGCCACCGAAAACCAGAGTCGGAAACAGCGTTGTAATACGAGGAGCGATCGCTAACTGCTTTAATTTTTGATGGCAAATATATTTGCTGCGAATATAGTCTGTGCCAATGTCCTCGGCTTCTTTTAGGGGCTGATTGTGGTGATTTAGAATGCTCGCGGTAGAAAAGTAAATCACCTGCTGGCAGCGCTCTGGGTCTAACAGCTCCATTAGCCGCAGCGTCTTGACGACGTTGACCTCAGAGGTCAGTTGGGGATCGCCCCAGGCAGTCGCCGTCAAAATAGCCATATCCATAGTGGAGAGCAAATCGGCCCAGCGCTCAATCTCGCGCAAATCGCCCTGCAGCACGTGGATGCCCGGACGACTGTGAACGTTGAGTTTTAGCTTATCGGGGTTGCGCAGAAGTAAAAAGAGCTGGTGGGGAGTCTGATGGATCAGCGCTTCTACAATGTAATGCCCAACACAGCCGCTGCCTCCGGTAATAAAAATGCGCTTGGCCTCAGCAGCGGATGGATCTTGGGACGAGGGCTCTAGCGCAAACGGAACTGACATGCGATCGCAGTGGAGAGAAAATCGTTTTTCCCATCCTATGCGATGGACGGAATAATAGGCAATTTGGGAGATTGATGACTAAGGGTGTGATCTATAGATAGGAACTGATGCAACGCCTCTTTGCACACCCCAAGGACACCCCAAGGACACCATAGTCGTCCGCTCATCTCGCAGCTTACTGACGATTAAGCCGGAGATCACTGGGCGACTAAAAGCTGATCGACCTGCTTAGCGGTTTCAAAGAAGTAGGCGGCATTTTCTTCGGGGGTTCCCGGCAGAATACCGTGACCCAGGTTCAGAATATGGCCTCGATTTCCAGCTTTGCGAATGGTGCTTAGGATGCGATCGCGAATAAACGCCTGGGAGCCAAACAGCGCCGCCGGATCGACATTGCCCTGCACCATCATCTGCGGGCCCAAGCGCTGGCGCGCTTCAGCCATATCTACTGTCCAATCGACGCTGACAATATCTACCCCAGACTCACCCATCAGCTCCAGCACGCCAGCGCTGCCGCTGATATAGAGCACCAGTGGGGTCTCAGGATGGGTTGCCTTGACCTGACGAACCACCTGCTGCTGATAGGGCAGCGCAAATGTTTGGTAATCTTCAGGGCTAAGCTGCCCGGCCCAAGAGTCAAATAGCTGAACCATCTGTGCCCCACAGTCAATCTGATAGCGCACATAGCGGGCAATATTGTCGGCAATTTTGCTTAAAAGCTGGTGCAGCATAGCGGGTTCTGAAAACGCCATGCCTTTGATAATGGCGTAGTTCTTAGAGCTTTTGCCCTCAATAGCGTAGGCCGCCAGCGTCCAGGGAGAGCCCACAAAACCCAACACCGCTGCTTCATTGCCCACGGCCTGGCGGAGCGCCTTTAGAGCCTTGCCCACAAAGGGCACTGACGCCTCTGGATCAAAGGAATGCACCTGATCCACCTGGGCCTGAGTGCGAATGGGCGGATCGATGATCGGACCTTTGCTCTCTACGATGTCAAAATCGATGCCCATGCCCGGTAGCGGCGTCAGAATATCCGAAAACAAAATTACGCCGTCGGGCCGAAACGCGTGCCAGGGCTGGAGAGAAATTTCGATGGCCAAGTCTGCATTTTCTGAGCGCTCCCGGAAAGAGGAATATTTCTCCCGCAAATCTCGGTATACCTTCATATAGCGCCCGGCCTGCCGCATCATCCACACAGGGGGGCGATCCAACACTTCATTGCGTGTCGCTCTTAACAGGTAGGGAATATGAGAAGTCGCGGTCATGCAAATGTCACCAAAAAGTGTAAAGTCACGAGGCAATCAATCAGCCTGCCCAATCACGCAGCTAGAGGCGGCAACCCTTGCTATAGCGAGTTGAACCCTAACGGACAGCAGCCCAGCGCATTTGTTAGCTTACCATTCTGGCTTCGCCCCAATAACGCCAGGCCATCTGCCCGCAGTATTTTGGCCCTCTACAGCGCCCCAGGGATGTCCCTGAGGATGCCCTATACGACGTAAAATAAGGAAAGTTAAGCATTGTGGTGAAGCGTTAGCTGTTTAATGGATATTGTGAATTTTTTTGAAACACTGGCGGGAAAGTGGTTTTCTCAGCGCACCGTCCATGACTTGTCCCTTCAAAAGTCTAGGGCTGGGCAGTCCGATCTGGAAATTGACTGGCTGACGAAGGATCACGGTGACGTTATGGCCCTATGCAGCCAGGCCAACGTAGATGCAGCCTCTGCCCTGGGCGGGCTGCGCGTGGGGCAAAATAGCCTAATGGAGGGCGATACTCAGCGATACAGCGCCAGTACGCTGATGGTCGTGCT
>JBCDFX010000029.1:0-17888 GCA_039177155.1 Cyanobacteria bacterium P01_H01_bin.119 | reverse complement strand
TTGAAAACGTAGTGATGTCTCGGATTTTTGTCACTGATTTTCGCTACTACGAGGCCGTGAATCAGGCTTACGCCAGCTATTTCACGACGGGGCGTTTGCCCAGTCGCACTACGGTGGGCGTCACGGCATTAGCTGGGTTCGGCGACGTCGAGATTGATCTAATTGTTTACTGCGGTGATTAAGCTTGGCTGTTGATTGAGCTTTGTTTAAGACAGACGGACAGCGTCTCTAAGACTGACTGACTCAGCGAGGCATAGTGGTACCCGCCTTCGAGGCCAAACAGCACCTTAGACGTCATAGATAAGCCCGCACGGGTGAAATATCCGTAGTCCTCAGGTTTAAGATTGATGCCGGCAAGGGGGTCGTTACCATTGGCGTCGTACCCAGCGCTCACCAGCAGCAAATCTGGCGATGCAGCTTGGAGAAAAGGAAGAACTTTGGTTTCAAACAGGGGCTGATAGTCGGCAAGGGTACTGCCCGGAGCCACCGGCAGATTCAAAATATTGTCGTAAAAGCCGGTTTCGTCAGCGCTGCCCGTGCCGGGATAGCAGGGGGACTGGTGCAGAGAGCAATAAACAATATCCCGGTTCATTTCCACCAGCGCCTGGGTGCCGTTGCCGTGGTGAACGTCCCAGTCGAGAATGGCAACCCGGTTGACCTGCGGCTGGCTTAGGGCATAGTGGGCCGCGATCGCCGCGTTGGAAAATAGACAAAATCCCATACCGCGATCGCCCACAGCATGGTGGCCAGGCGGTCTTGACAGCACAAAACCCGGGCGGTGGGTCGTCAACACCTGATCTACGCCGTCCAACCAGGCGCTAACGGCCAGCAGCGCCACATCATAGCTATCGGCAGAGGCGACGGTATCTCCATCGATATGGCCACCGCCGCGATCGCAGAGTTGCTTTAGCGCAGCGACATACGGCTGACTGTGGAGCTGATGGACCCAGTCGAGCACATCTCCTCGCTCTGCTGGTTCAGTGGGCGATCGCCAGTCGATTTGTGCAGCAAACGGGGACGACTGCAGCGCTTTGACCACCGCCGTTAGTCGCCCGGCATTTTCTGGATGGCCCAGACCCGTGTTATGGCTCAGGAAGCGATCGCTGTAGAAAATTGGAATTGAACCCGGCATATCGTTTTCTGCGGGATAGTCCCATGCTGATTAGCTCTATCATAAGCAGTCATCGGGGCTATTTCGTCACTCGGCGCGGGCAATTGAATCGGCCAGCGATCGCAGGTCCAAATCATTAACCAGTCTGACTTCGATCATCTGATTCGGCTGAATTACTATCGCCTGGGGCGTCGTTGCATAAGTGGTCGCAGCTCCCAGCGCAGCCCCACCAATCAGACCAAATCCGGTAAATCCGGTTAACAGCGTAAAGGCTGCGGCCCCAATGCCTGAGTTACGCAGCAGAGTATTGGTTTCCAAATCAGCGTCGCCAATCACCGCCTCTGACACTGCCGCTATAGGAATCGTCCGTCCTCGCACGCTTAACGCTCTGGTAACAAATGTGCGGCTCGGTCCATCCATCTCAAAGCTGCCCAGCACTAGGGCTCCTTGGGGCAGCAGCACCTGACCAGTGGTTTCGTCTAAAACAGCCTGATTGAGAACCAGCACTTCCTGCAGCGGCTCGTTCCCGCTCAGTACCAGAGGCTGAGTGTGCGTATAAATCAGAGCCATTGGCGTACCAGAGGGGAGGATAGGCGTCCTGACCACTAAGGGACTGGCTGAGTCAGGAGCGGACAGGGCATTAGAGGCCGGTTGCGGACTCGATTGAGACAAATTACCGTCGCGCTCAGTTGCAGGTAGTGGCTCACCAAAAGTAATCGCAGGGACGTTATTTGAGCCAGGGGCAGAAGTTGCCGGAGCTGCCGTCGTCGGTGCCGGAGCTGCCGTCGTCGGTGCCGGAGTTGGCGCGGCTTGGGCCGGGTCTGTTGAGTCCAAAAGTGGCGGTGCGGCTTCGGCTTCTGGGGTTGGGCTAGAAGCCGAATTGGGAAGGTCTGTGGTTTCCGCAGGACTGGGTTGATGGGGGGGTGAGGTCTCAACGGTCTCTGCAGAGGGCGGGGCTGACGATGGCGTTTCGGGGCTTTGATTGCTAGACGGCGTTGGCTCTGTACTCTGGGCAGAGGGCGCGGGCAGCGGCTCAATTTCAGCGGTGCTGTCTCGCTCTGACTCTATCGGTTGGGCCGCGATTGCGGCGGGCGGCTGGGCGGCGATCGCGGCGGGCTCAGAGCCAACAGCAGCCGAGGCAGCCAAGGCGGGCATTTCGGGCTGGGTGACTTCAGCGGGCTCTACATCAGCATTACTAGGGAGCTCTGAGTCTTCTGGAGCCAGCGCGGTTAAATCCGGTGTTTCTACCTCTGGCACTTCTACCTCTGGCGCTTCTACACCCGGCGCTTCTACCTCCGGCGCTTGGGGAGCCGGTAAATCAAGGTTGCCGCCCGATGAATTTGAGGGTAAATCTGGTGATGATTCCAGAGAGTCTAAATTGGTACCGGATAAAAAAGGCGGCAGGGTAGGAGAGGCTTCAGCGGCTTCAGCCACATCTGGGCCTGTTGGCTCTACTGCGATCGCCACGCTGCTGCTGGCTTCTTCTGGCGTAATGGCTAGGCCGGGATCACCAGCCGGACTTGCCGAGACAGATGTTGCATCTGCAGTATCAGTGACCGAATTTGAATCCGTTGCCACCTCTGCTGACCCGTCAGCATCCGATAGCCCCTGATTAAGGGGCGGCACCGTCACAGTGGGTGCTGCAGCGGGGGCCGAGCGAGCCGCCTCCGCAAGGGGCGGCACACTTACCGTAGGGCGATTGCTGCTTGCTGGGCGATCGCCGCTTGTCTCTGGCAGAGCAGAAATATCTGCCGCTGGAGACTGGGGTCTAAGCAGCGCCGTGGCCGAGGCGGTGGACGCGGGCGAACGCTCGGTCAGTGGTGTTCCAGGATCGTCCTCGCTAAAGCGCATACCAGGTGCGGTGATATCCAATCCCGGCTCAGCGGTTTGCGCTGCGATCGCCACACCTCCGGCAACTGTGCTGGGAGCGATATCGGCCAGCAAAGGCTGTAGTACCCAGCGGGTCTGATCATCCCCGGCAACTCGATCCAGCTTGGCCTGCTGGGGATCGAGCACCGTATTGGGAGCCAGCTCCATCACAATCCGCGTCGATCGGTGGTTAAACTGGGCCACGCTGACGCTGCGCACCTGACCGCTGTAGGTCCGATGGGTTGGAATATTGCCCACCTGGGTATTGGGCAAGTCCATCACAATACGGGTCGGCTCCGCCAGCAGAAAATACCGAGGCGTAACGCCGCTGGGCAAAACAACCTGCAGTTGGCGAGTGGCTGGGTCAAAGGCCCAGTCCACGATTGTGGCAGCTTCTACCGGACGGGCGATCGCTGTCGCCATTATCGCTGGCACAATCGCCCCGCGCCCCAATAAGACCATCATCTGCGCCGATACGCCGACGCTGATGGCAAGGTGAGCTGCAACTGTCTTGCGCTTCATAGCTTCACCGAACTAAGAGACAACTTTCTGGTTTCCAAGGATAGGCGCGATCGCCAAAAATGGCGTACTCAATTTATCTGAGATGACGCGCCCGAATTTTTCCAATTTGTTTAAGCAAATCTCCTCGGCGATCGCCTAAAAATTTTCCATCATAGAAAGCGAACCTCTAGCTCGCCGTTCCCGCTATCCAAGATAATATCTTTATGGAATTCCAAGAATTGCTCACTCTCTTGCTGCTGCTGAGCCCAGGGCTGCTGCTATCTATCCTGGTGATGGCCGCATTTGCCGCTGGAGGCTAGGGCGTGTCATCGATTAATTTTAGAAGCCTGACGCGGCAAGCCGTAACACGCCCGACTATTCCTATTGACTAGGGGCTGTAACAGCTATTTCCATAGGCTTTGACTCTAAATGATGACAGCCCCCAGCAAACCGTTAATCCGACGAGCCGATGGCTCGCTACCCCGTGAGGAATATGCACCGTGGTCAAAACTGCTTCTACTATGCTGGCCCTGGGCACCCCAGCCCCAGATTTTCAGCTCCCGGACGTTGTTTCGGGCAACACAATTACCCTGGCAGACTTTTCCGGTAAGGCTGGGCTGCTGGTGATGTTTATTTGTCAGCACTGCCCCTTCGTAAAGCACGTCCAAAACGAGCTGGCTAAGCTAGGTCAAGACTACGTTCCAAAAGGGGTTGGCGTGTTGGCGATTAGCGCCAACAGCGTGCAAACCCATCCTGACGATCGCCCCGAAAACCTAAAAGCAATGGCGCTGGAGCTGGGATTTAATTTTCCCTACTGCTACGACGAAACCCAAGCCACTGCCAAGAATTACACCGCCGCCTGCACGCCGGACTTTTTCCTATTTGATGGGGAGCTAAAACTGGCCTATCGGGGCCAGCTCGACGACAGCCGTCCAGGCAATAACCAGCCCGTAACCGGCAAAGACCTGCGCGCTGCCCTAGAGGCTCTGCTTGTCGGTCAGAGTATCGGTTCGGAGCAGCGCCCCAGCATTGGCTGCAATATCAAATGGACGCCGGGCAACGAGCCAAGCTATTTTGGCGCATAGGCTGCCGTAAAACCCTTAAATAAGGCTACGGGCAAAGCAGGGTATCACGGGTTTTGCGACCTGTTTCTGGATTTGTACCCTGAGCCATCTCGCACAGCAAATCGTTTGTCCTGGGATCTAAAAACACATCGGTAAAGTCTGCCCCGTCAATCGTTGCCTTGCGTAAATCTGTGTCGAAAGCATAGGCACCTTCTAAAACGGCGTTGGTTAAATTGGCCCTAATCATTCGTGCCCCATCTAAAGTGGCATACCGTAAGTTTGCCCCTTCAAGGTTGGCCTTGGTTAGGGTCGTATCAAACATCCGCACTCCCTGTAAATTGGCGTGATTTAGGTCGGCCTCGGCCATATCGGCCCGCGTAAAGTCGTTGCCTCGCAAATCTTGATAGGAAAAGTCAGACTGCCGCAGATTTTGCCGATCAAAACTCTCGGCCAGCACAGGTGGAGAAAGGCTAAACCAGGCGATCGCGATCGCCACGCAGCAGATTAGCCAACGCAACCAGCGTGCTCTGCAAACCCCAGCTCCCATAGCAACAACCCTTTATCTGGACCAACAGCACTACGCTCAATCCTACTGGAATTAGGCGCGGGTGAACACTGAGCCCGAGCCAACACTCTAAAAACAGACACTAAAAAGGCTCCTGCCATTAGCAGAAGCCCTTTTAGGTAAAATTTGGCTTAGCCAGAAACCTAGTCTAAGTCATCCATTGCCAAAACGGGCTCAGATACCCGGTCAATTCCCTTCTCAAAACCGCCTGCAGCAGCACGAGCTCGGCCCGCATGCCAAAGGTGGCCAATCAAGAAGAAGAAGCCCAGAATAAAGTGAGACGCAGACAGCCACTGACGGGGGTTCACGAAGTTAACAGAGTTAATCTCAGTGATAATACCGCCCACAGAGTTAATAGATGCGTTGGGTGCATGAGTCATGTACTCAGCCGCACGACGCACCTGCCAAGGCTGAATGTCGTTCTTAAGCTTATCTAAGTCCAAACCGTTGGGCCCACGTAGAGGCTCCAACCAAGGACCTTGGAAGTCCCAGAAGCGCATGGTTTCACCACCGAAGATGATCTCGCCTGTAGGAGAGCGCATCAAATACTTACCCAAACCGGTGGGGCCTTGAGCCGCACCAATATTGGCACCCAAACGCAAGTCGCGGACCAAGAAGGTCATCGCCTGCGCCTGAGATGCTTCAGCATTGGTTGGACCATAGAACTCACTGGGGTAAGCGGTGTTGTTAAACCAAACGTAGCAGGATGCAATCAGACCCATCAGGGACAGCGCACCCAGACTGTAGGACAAATAGGCCTCACCAGACCAGATGAAAGCACGGCGCGCCCAGCCAAAAGGCTTGGTCAAGACATGCCAAACACCGCCGGCAATGCACAGCAGACCAATCCAGATGTGACCACCAATGATGTCTTCCATGTTGTCCACGCCGATGATCCAACCTTCACCACCAAAGGGAGAAGTTAGCAAATAGCCAAAGATCACAGCGGGATTGAGCGTGGGGTTGCTGATAACGCGAACGTCACCACCACCGGGTGCCCAGGTGTCATAAACACCACCCAATAGAGTGGCTTTGATCACCAGCAAAAACGCACCCAGACCCAAAAGAATCAGGTGATACCCGATGATGTTGGTCATCTGGTTTTTGTCCTTCCAGTCGTAGCCAAAGAAGGAAGAATATTCTTCCAGGGTTTCGGGACCACGAATAGCGTGATAAACACCACCTAAGCCCAAAACAGCAGAAGAAATAAGGTGAAGCACACCAACCACAAAGTAGGGGAAGGTATTGATAACCTCACCGCCAGGGCCAACACCCCAGCCTAAGGTTGCCAAGTGAGGCAACAGAATAAAGCCTTGCTCATACAAGGGCTTCTCAGGCACAAAGTGCGCAACTTCAAATAAAGTCATCGCACCGGCCCAGAACACAATCAAGCCAGCGTGGGCAACGTGAGCACCCAGCAGCTTACCGGATAGGTTGATGAGTCGAGCATTACCAGACCACCAAGCGAACCCAGAGGACGCTTGGTCGCGGCCTGTGCCTGCAACAAAAGAATTAGAGAGCGTTACCACGGGGCAGTACCTCTTCTGGGAATACAAAGTTTTCGTGGGGCTGGTCGGTCGGAGCCATCCAAGCACGGATGCCTTCATTCAACAAAATGTTCTTGGTGTAGAAGGTCTCAAACTCAGGGTCCTCAGCCGCGCGGATTTCCTGAGAGACGAAGTCATAAGCCCGCAGGTTCAACCCTAGGCCCACAACCCCTACCGCACTCATCCACAAACCGGTCACCGGCACAAACAGCATGAAAAAGTGCAGCCAGCGCTTGTTGGAGAACGCAATGCCGAAAATCTGTGACCAGAATCGGTTGGCGGTCACCATCGAATAGGTCTCTTCTGCCTGGGTCGGCTCGAAGGCACGGAAGGTGTTGGAGCCCTCGCCATCGTCAAACAGCGTGTTCTCCACCGTCGCACCGTGAATCGCGCACAGCAGGGCACCACCGAGCACACCAGCCACGCCCATCATATGGAACGGGTTCAGCGTCCAGTTGTGGAATCCCTGGAAAAACAAGATAAATCGGAAAATGGCGGCTACCCCGAAGCTGGGCGCAAAAAACCAGCTCGACTGACCTAAGGGGTACATCAAAAAGACGGAGACAAACACCGCGATGGGGGCGCTAAACGCAATCGCGTTGTAGGGGCGCAGTCCCACCAGACGGGCAATCTCAAACTGACGCAGCATAAAGCCAATCAAACCAAAGGCGCCGTGCAGAGCGGTGAAGCTCCACAGTCCGCCAATCTGGCACCAGCGCACGAAGTCGCCCTGGGCCTCAGGTCCCCACAGCAACAGCAGGGAGTGGCCCATGCTGTCAGCCGGGGTCGACACTGCGACGGTCAAAAAGTTGCAGCCTTCCAGGTAGCTGGAGGCTAAGCCGTGGGTGTACCACGAGGTTACAAAAGTGGTGCCGGTCAGCCAGCCGCCCAGGGCCATGTAGGCGCAGGGGAATAGCAGCAGACCTGACCAGCCCACAAATACAAATCTGTCGCGCTTGAGCCAGTCGTCGAGGGCGTCGAACCACCCTCGTCTGGCTTGCGGACGTCCCATTGCTATGGTCATAGCGAGGTTCTCCGAAGAATAAACGTTATTAGATGATGACGGAAGCAACAAACAGTTCTGCTCAGTCGAAAAATTATGATTTGAGCAAAAGCATTTGTTTACTTTTCTTTACCGTTTTATTCATTATACGGATTCTTTATAAGAAGTCATCCTGCTTAGAGCCACGATTAGCCCAGATCTGCGGCGTCATCTGGCAAATGACTCAAGCTGATAAATGCTTTGAAAATTTAATATAATTTTTAGAACATTCATGTTCAGGTCCATTCAGTAAGGCAATAGCTTTTTATGTTCACTGTAGAGGTGATGCTGGAGCGTACGCCGCTGCCGCTCTCGGTTCAAAAGAAAGAAGAGGATGCGGCGATCGCGCTATACCAACAGCTTGTAGACGCTCTAGGGTCTGATGCCCAGGGCACTATTGAAATGATCTGCGACCAGCAGCCCGGCAAAAAAGTATCGCTGCGCCCTAGTCAAATAGCCGCGGTTCAAATTTATGAGAAGTCTGGAACGGCGGCAGCATCTGGCAGGCCCCCGGGCTTCTTTAGTATGGCTACGCCCCCGTCGTAAGCCCTGCCGAACTGGAGGCATTCTGCTGGAGCAAGCCATATGGATAAAGAGATTGAGCCTGCGATCGCGATTCAAGATTTAAGCTTCCGGTGGCCTACTGGCAGCGCTGTCCTCAGCGGATGCAGCCTGGAAGTCCAGCCCCAGGAGTTTTGCATGATGCTGGGCAATAACGGCAGCGGCAAATCTACTCTGCTACGGTTGCTGGCTGGCCTGCTGCAGCCCACCTCCGGACGCATTTATAAGTCAGGCTCGGTTGGATTTGTCTTTCAAAACCCCGATCATCAACTGGTAATGCCGACAGTAGGGGCCGACGTTGCCTTTGGCCTAGTGGCTGAAAACTTAGCCTACGGGCAGGTAAAAGAGCGAGTCAGCAGCGCTTTATCAGCCGTTAATCTAACCCATCTGCAGCGGCGACCGATCTATGCCCTGAGCGGAGGACAAAAGCAGCGGGTTGCTATTGCGGGAGCGATCGCTCAGCGATGCAGCATTCTGCTATTAGATGAGCCGACGGCTCTGCTCGATCCCGATAGCCAAATTGCCCTGGTCGCTCAAGTTCGAAGCTTGGTCAAGGAACGTGGACTCACGGCCCTGTGGGTCACCCATCGCCTGGTCGAACTCGACTACTGCGATCGCGCCTTTCTAATCGATCAGGGCAGGGTGGTCGATCAAGGCGACCCCAACCGCCTTAAACAGCAGCTTTTATCCCTTTCGCAGTAGAGCTTTTCCCATGTCTCGATCCTCCCCACCCCAGGCCCTGCTGCTTGTCGATGGTTACAATATCATCGGAGCATGGCCAGCATTGCTCCAAGCGCAAGCGGCAGGATTGGAGCAAGCCCGCTCCGAACTGGTTGAACTGTTGGTTAACTACAGCGCCTATCGGGGCTTTGAAACCCACATCATTTTCGACGCCTACGCTCAGGCTGGCCCCAGCAATCAAGAAGTTGTCACTCAGCATCTGCGAATTTACTACACCCATTTTGGACAAACAGCCGACACCTATATAGAGAAAGTCTGTGCCCAGTTTCGAGAAGACGCTCGTAAATTTACTCAAAGACTTATTGTGGCCACCTCTGATCGAGCGCAGCAGCTAACCGTCAAGGGCTACGGTGCCGAATGTCTCTCAGCCCAACAGCTTGCGGCAGATGTTCACGTTGTCAGCCAGGGCGTGCAGCGTCAACAGCGCACCCGCAAAAAGTCTACCCGGCGGCTGCTGATGAATAATTTAGACCCCAAGACTCGAGACCAGCTTGCGCGCTTGCGCCAAGGCCAAAAACCAGTGTAAACCTCGTCTCCTGTGACTCAGCTCGTGTAAGACCCAAACGGGCAAAATCAGGCCCCAAAATCAGGTCAGGTCTTGCCAAAGGGGTTAGCCTCTAGTTAGGATAGTTCTCGCATTCCTCAGTAGCTCAGTGGTAGAGCGGTCGGCTGTTAACCGATTGGTCGTAGGTTCGAATCCTACCTGGGGAGTTTAATTTTAATATTTTCTTTAGGTTATGCTCCGTCTTCGCCTAGAAGCGGTTTTGTCCTGGTTGGCGAAGCTGTGGGTAAAAGGCTGAAAAGGCTTCGATGGAGGCTGTTTTGGTTCTTTTTATGGAGCCTATAGGCCATGCTTAATGAGCAACGGTCTTGTAGTGGCTGGAAGCGTAAATTAAAGCTTTAGAAGTTAAGACCTCATCCTGTAGCAATGGGAACTTAAAACAAAGTAGGGGTATACCTTATAATGAATTTAGAATTTTTTTCATTCCTCAACATGTAGCAGTATTTTGCTTAACAGGTTTTAATAAAGCGACAGTCTCACGAGTTCATATAGTAAGCCTCCTTTAATTCAATGCCTAGAATACTTGTTATTGATGACGATCCATCTATCGCTGATTTGATTGCAGTCAATCTTGAGATGGCTGGCTACGATGTCAGCCAGGCTCCTGATGGCATCAAGGGGCAGGCTTTGGCTGTGCAGCTCCTGCCTGATCTAGTTATGTTAGACCTGATGCTGCCCCGCGTTGATGGGCTAACAGTTTGCCAGCGCATTCGTCGGGATACGCGAACCGCTGAAATTCCTGTGCTGATGCTGACTGCTCTGGGTCAAACCCAGGACAAAGTAGATGGGTTTAATGCTGGGGCCGACGACTATTTGACCAAGCCTTTCGAGCTGGAGGAAATGCTGGCTCGGGTAAGAGCTTTGCTGCGACGCACCGATCGGATTCCCCAGGCCGCAAAGCACAGTGAGATTTTAAACTACGGGCCGTTAACCCTTATTCCTGAGCGGTTTGAGGCCATCTGGTTTGACTCAACCGTTAAGCTCACTCATCTGGAATTTGAGCTGCTTCACTGCCTCTTGCAGCGCCATGGTCAGACCGTATCGCCGCCGGAAATTCTCAAAGAGGTCTGGGGATACGAGCCAACTGACGATATCGAAACGATCCGGGTTCATGTCCGGCATCTGCGCACTAAGCTGGAGCCTGATCCACGCCACCCTAAGTTTATTAAGACGATTTACGGTGCGGGATACTGCCTTGAGCTACCGGCTGAAAGCACGGCCCAAAACTTAGTGAGCAGCCCTGAGCGCGAAATGGCGTCTTAGCCTGCAGGCTTCTTGCGGCACAGTTCGGTTTGGGCTGCACCATCGATGGCAAAATGGTGCTGATCTTTAGAATTTGTCTGCATGGAGTTTAAGACTGAGACACAGAAGGCTTGTTACGAGCGTATTAAGCCGTGGATGCAGGATTTGTTTAGTGAGGCGGTTGTCACCTTTGAGGATGAACCCCTCTTTATTATTAATTTTGGGTCAGCCGTTGCCTCGACTCGGGTTATCACTTGGAGTGAAGATGAGGCGTTGATTACAACGCGCTCTTATGTGGTAACAGACGTTGAGATTACTCCGGATCTGACCTACTACATGCTGCGGGAAAACAGCGGCATATACTTTGGGCGTTTTGCGCTAGATAGCGAGAACGATATTGTTTTTGAGCACAGCCTGGTGGGTTCAACCTGCGATCAGGTTGAGCTAAAGCATTCTGTGATGACCGTGATTCAACTGGCCGACGATTATGATGACGAGATTGTGGCTCGTTGGGGCGGTAAACGTGCCCTGGATCGCTGGTCATCCTAAGATTTGCTCACTCCATACAGAGCAGAGTCTCTCAACGTCGGAAACTAAGCTAAAGTTTGTAAAAATTGTGTCTCTGGACCGACATTGTTTATGAGAGGTTTGGGTTCAGCGTTTTGGGATATCGGTTCAATGCGCAGCGGATAAGCACACCATGAAAAGGCAGCTTTGGGTATGGATTGGTAGCGTAGCGGCATTTTGTGTGGTCGCGCTGGCGATCGCGCAGTCTCCGGGTTTTCAACCGCTGCGTCCCCTGACTGGGGTAATAGGGCTACCGACCTTAGCTGAGTCACCTGATGCAGCTCTACTTCCCGTCTCTACAGACGATACAACCGCTACTCAAGATTTGGTGGCAACCACGGCTCCAGTTTTAGCCCAAAGCGCGCCCAGCTATCAGCCCAGAGAGGAATTAGCGCTGGCGCACCCGTCCAACTACGGCGATCGCTACGCAACCGACATTAACGGTCGTCCGGCCAATCAGCAGTTTATTGTGGTCATCCACGAAACCGTTGGCTCTGCGCGCAGCGCTATCAATTTATTTCAGCGCAACCATCCCAACGATGCCGACCAGGTGAGCTATCATACGCTGATTGCCCGCGATGGGACGGTCATCTATATCGTGCCGCCAGAGAACCGGGCCTACGGTGCCGGCAATTCGGTTTTTAATGGTCCCAATGGGGCTGAAACCGTCGCCACTCATCCAACCTTGCCCCCCTCGGTCAATAATTTTGCCTATCACGTCTCGCTGGAATCGCCATCGGATGGACGGGGCAACAGCCGTACCCACAGCGGATATACCCAGGCGCAGTATGAGTCTTTGGCCTGGTTAATGGCCCGAACTAATATTCCCGACAGTCGGATTACCACTCACCGTGCGGTGGATCGATCGGGTAACCGGATGGATCCGCGCAGCTTTGATAGCAGTCGCTTTCTCAATCTGCTGCATCGCTATCCCACTCGGGCCAGCAGCGCGGGAGCCATTCACGGCTGACGGTAGTCGGCTCTGACGCCGTTACCAGACGCCATGACCAACAGCTGCTTAGCGGCGGCGAATTTTGCTAATCAGCTTGCGGGAAAACCTCAGGTTTAACTGGTTTTGTTCGGCCCAGTCTTGCAGAATTTTCAGAAAAAGCTGGCGGTCTTGGGTCTGCAGCACGGCGGTTTGGTCGGCAGTTTCGATGGCGTAGGGGTAGCCACCGCCCACCACCACTTCAGCCCGAACCCAGTTGAGAACTTGCTCTAAACGTCCCGACTGATAGATCCACAGGGGCAGCTCTAGGCGGGCGGGATGGCCCTGATTCGTTCTTAGATAGGTAAAGGTGACTTGATCTTGTAGATCGCCATACTGCTGCAAAATTCCGGAACGGCAGCAGCGATAAAGGGGGGTGCGATCGCCCCATCCGCCCATTAAGGTATTGAGAATCAGAGCATCGTGCAGCTCCGGCGCTTCTGGCAGTTGGGGATCAATAGCCTGCAAAAAGCTGACCAGATCCCGCGCCCGAGAAGTATCGACATAGCCGACAAGGGGAACCCGGCAGCGATCGCTGGCCTCAACCAGCCGGATTAGGCAGTCCCGGTAAAATCGCTGGCTCTCAGCGTCAAATGCCTCGGCAAAGGTTGCCACTAGGGAACCATCGAAGAAAACCAGGGTGCGATCGCACCCTGAGCGACTTTCGAGGTAGCGCACTAGCCGATCGGTTTCCATGGCAAACCGCTTCATATTTACCCGGCGATCGAGCAAATCACGACCGTCGCGATCGTCGGCCCAATCGGTAGGGGTCATAATTTCCATCTCGATATCTTTGGTGTAGCGGCCTGCCTCAGTATGAGGATTTTCGTACCAGCCCACCTGCACCAGCGCTACCAGCAGGGAAATATCCTTACTGGGGAAAATTTGAGACCCATCGACCGCAAAGGTTGTAATGCCGCTTAACTGCGATCGCACCCATTCCAGACTGCCCTCTCGGCTGTGCCAAACTAATCCAAAGGGTAGGGTGCCGTTCTGAGTTTTGGCCAGGGGTTCCAGGGGCATGGCGCCGCACTGTGACGGCAACTGGCCAAGCCGCATCTGCAGCAGGTCAGATGAGTTGGCGCAGGTCTTGAGGGCGTCCCGGTACCGTTTGAGGCGATCGAGGGTGTCGCGATTGAAGGTCTGAAACTGATCGACCTTTGCCATCAACTGCTGACGAATCTCAAAGGGCTTAATCGGCATGGCAGTACAGGTGTTTTAAGATTCAAGTGTACTGTTTTATCGGATTTTTCTCCATTATTTAGGCGTGATTTAGGGCATCTGATGGCTTGCACACGTTTTTCGATCTTACATAGCGCTCTGCATCGGCTTCCCCCTCGGCTTTGATTTTTCAGTCAGTGCCTCAAACCTCAGTGCCTCAAACCATTGACGTGGCTCTGCGGCTGCAATTGAACGTCACGTTAGCCAATGTGTTTATGTAAAGCAGTGTTTCAGTTTAGTTACATCTTCAGGGCAGGCCAAAAACCACCAAAACCCGCGTGATACGATGCATTGCGTAGCTTGTATTGAGATGGAGAAAGGCTCTTGACACTTCGGGTTGCGGTTGTGGGCTCTGGCCCAGCGGGTTCTTCGGCGGCTGAGACGCTGGCCAAAGCAGGAATTGAGACTTATCTGTTTGAGCGCAAGTTGGACAACGCCAAGCCCTGTGGCGGCGCAATTCCTCTGTGCATGGTGGGTGAATTTGACTTGCCCCCAGAAATTATCGATCGGCGAGTCCGCAAGATGAAGATGATCTCTCCTTCCAATAATGAGGTCAATATTGGCGGCACGCTTCGGGACGATGAGTATATTGGCATGTGTCGGCGGGAAGTGCTCGATGGCTTCTTACGCGATCGCGCGGCTAAGCTCGGTGCCAAGCTAATTAACGGGACCGTCCATAAGTTGGAAATTCCCATCAACGACAAAGATCCCTACACGCTGCACTACGCTGACCACTCCAACCGCGATCTGCAGGGCAGTGCCCAAAAAACCTTACAGGTGGATTTGGTGATTGGCGCAGACGGGGCTAACTCCCGGGTAGCTCGCGCTATTGAAGCGGGGGATTACAACTACGCGATCGCTTTTCAGGAGCGAGTCCGACTGCCTGAGGATAAAATGGCCTATTACGAAGACCTCGCCGAAATGTATGTTGGCGAGGATGTCTCCCCCGATTTTTATGCCTGGGTCTTTCCCAAGTATGATCACGTGGCCGTGGGCACCGGCACTATGCGGGTGAACCAGGCCAAGATTAAGCGCCTGCAGGCGGGCATTCGCGCGCGGGCCGCTAAGCGGTTAGAGGGGGGTGAAATCATTAAGGTCGAAGCCCACCCGATTCCTGAGCATCCCCGACCCCATCGAGTGCGCGGTCGGGTTGCCTTAGTGGGCGATGCGGCAGGAACTGTCACAAAATCTTCGGGAGAGGGCATTTATTTTGCAGCCAAGTCTGCCCGCATGTGCGCTGAAACCATCGTAGAGTTTTCTGAAAATGGTCAGCGCGTTCCCACCGAGGCAGATTTAAAGGTTTACCTAAAGCGATGGGATAAGAAGTATGGTCTGACCTACAAGGTGCTAGATCTACTTCAAACAGTGTTCTATCGCTCTGATGCCACCCGTGAAGCTTTTGTCGAAATGTGTGCCGATATCGATGTGCAAAAGCTAACGTTTGACAGCTATCTGTATAAAACCGTGGTACCCGCCAATCCCCTGGTGCAACTGAAAATTACGGCCAAGACCTTGGTTAGTCTAATACGCGGCAGTGCCTTGGCGCCCTAGGGTTGGTTAGGGCGTATCATCAGTTAAGCGCAGAAGCCTGACAGGGCAAGCTGTAAACACGCCCGCTCTGACTATGCTGGCTGGGGGCTGTCACCATTGATTTAGAGGAATTGAAATCTAACTGATGGCAGCTCCTAGCTTACCGAATGTTTCGGTCGGGGCATGGCGTTTTCCTGCCCCCGACGAAAACAAAGGCTGCTGTAGAGCTGAAACGCCGGATCCCAGTTGGTGGGCTTAACCCGGCCCAAATCGAGATGGGCTGAAAAATTTAGCGGCAGCAAATCAACGTACTCGATTGCGCCCTCGCCAAAGGCCGTAAAGTCTGCCTGCAGGGGGCCATCGATCTGAGTCTCTAAATATTGAGTTAGACGATCCCACCGATGGCGCGTCGTGGTCTGGGACAGAGAGGCTGAGCCAGCTTCTGCTAGGGATTTATCTAGGGGATCGCCCTGCTGAAACTCATAGGTGCGATCGCACAGTCGCAGAATAGTGGAACGGTTATACAGGTGTAGATCGAGCACATAGGCATAGTCTTGGGTTTTCTGCTTGCGCTGCAGCTTTTGCCACGGGCCGAGATCAACCACGCTTTCAAAAATCGGCAGCAGGCCGCTCGCCCGCTGATTGACCTCTGACCAGTCGAAGGTAATTGTGCCCAACTGCTTGCTGTCATTGGCGCACACCACCACTGCCCGGGGCGCAACGGCCCGAAAATATCTCACCTGAAACACTTCTACCGAAGTAAGCTGATCGAGCCGAGTCCAGTAGGCTGGGGTTTGGGCTCTCTGCAGGGATTCGCCGTAATATTTCAGCTCACCAATGCCCCCCACCCGATATATGCGAAAGCCTTTGCTGGGCAGCTGCATTCGCGCCGTATACGGGTCGATTCCCATCACCGAGGCCAGTCCCTGGGCCGCAACCTGCCGCTGAGCCGACGGCACCGGATCGAGCAGCAGCATAGACAGGGCATCGCTGCCCGGTGCGGCTTTAGCTTGGGCGATCGCCCCTTGTCTATTAGCTTCCCGCGTGGCCACAATCCGTTCGATGCCGTTGCGGGCCTGGGTCATCACCTTGGGGTTGCGGGTGGCCTTGAGCACGCTGCGATAGGTGGTCTCTGCGGCCTTATCTTTGCCCGTCGCCTCTTGATAGCGACCGATATAAATTCCAAGCCAGGGATCGTTGGGAGACTGGGCTTTCCAGACTTTAAGGCGTTGGGCAGCCTTTTGATAGTCCTGCTGGTCGAGGGCTGCGCTGACGTCATCCTGCATTGCCGATGGCTCTCCCGTTTACAGTATTAACTACTAATGCGACATTAGCTCTCCAGAGGTGTTGATGTAGGTCCACTGGGTTCCCATCTGTACCCGTGCCCAACCCTCTGAAAAGGAGCCGCAGTTGCTAAATTGAGGTGCGATCGCGATGTTACCCGCCGTGTTGATAAAGCCGTAGCGTCCGTCAACTTTCACCACCGCAAAGCCTTCTGAAAAATCTGAAGCATACTCATACTGGGGAGCGATCGCTACAGTGCCCTGGGCATCTACATAGCCCCACTGACCGTCAATCAGCACCACCGCTAAGCCTTCTGAAAAGTCTGAGGCAAATCCATACTGGGGCGCTATGGCAAAGCTGCCGTCTGCGGTAATGTAGCCCCACTCACCGCCGAGACGCACCCGAGCCAGCCCCTCTGAAAAGCTAAACGCGCCGTCAAAGCCAGGGGCGATCGCCGTATTGCCCGCCGGGTCAATATAGCCGTAGCGATCGCCTATTTTCACCACCGCCAACTGTTCAGAAAATCCCCAGGCATCCTGAAACGTCGGCGCAATGGTGCGTCGTCCGTTTCGGTCAATATAGCCGTAGCGATTATCCAGCTTTACCACGGCTAGCCCGCCGGAAAAGCTGCCCGCCAAATCAAACTGGGGTTCAATCACCCACTCTCCCTGCGGATTGATAAAGCCATACTTGGTGCCGCCTTGAACCGCCGCCAGCCCATCGACAAAGCCCTTTGCCTGCTTAAACTGCACCTGAATTGCCCAGTCACCGCTGCGATCGAGATAGCCGTAGTAGTCGCCGGCGCGCGCGATCGCTAAATCCTCTGCGTAGGCTGAGCTAATCGATACGTTGGGGTCAGACACCGTCACCACCAAATCGCCCGATGGGTCGATATAACCAATGCGATCGCCCATGCGCACCGCCGCCAGCCCTTCGGCAAATTCTGAGGCAGCATCGAATAAAAGCGGCTGATTCATCGGGTTAAGGTCTTTAATCTGGGTTTGATACGTTTGCACAATGGGCAAAATTGTCTCGGTTTTGGCAGGAGCTGTCCAGCATCCTACCCCACCCCAAAACAGCAGTCCCAGCACGCAGTAACCCCGAATTAGTGCAGGTGGTTGGCGGCGCGATCGCAGAAAAGGATCTGGCATAGAGCAGTCGGCGTTAAGAGCGCATCCCAGTACTGCACAACAATCCTACTTTATCTAACGGAGATATAGCAGCCGATGGAGATATAGCAGCCAGAGGCACAATTGGGACGAGGCTGCGAGTCAGATGCGTTTATATCAAACACTCCAGTCATACTCGGTGCGGTAAGCAATCTGACCAACGCTGTGCAAAGCCGCCGTCCAATTCCGATCCCCGAAAATGCTATTCTCAAGCCTGTAGCAATCCGCCGAAAGATTTAGAAATATTTAAGCGGATTACGAGTCAAATTTCTGCTATGCCAACTGCTCCAGCGATATCCGGTACGGTGAGCAATCTGACCAAAG
>JBCDFX010000028.1:0-18060 GCA_039177155.1 Cyanobacteria bacterium P01_H01_bin.119 | reverse complement strand
TATACACCGCACGGGCTTTGTATGCTGGCGCTGCCCGTCCTCAGCTCACCAACAAATTACATAACTTATACACCGCACGGGCTGCGACATTCCCGTCCCAGTCGTGGTTGCCGACTTCAGATACGTCGAATCCGATAATATGTCTGCCGCTATCTACGACACAGCGCAGCAGATAAAACACTTCTTCCAACTCCAAGCCACCAGGGACTGGGGTACCTGTATGGGGGCATAGCTTAGGATCAAGACCGTCTACGTCAAAACTGACATAAACCCGCTGGGGCAAGTCCGCTAGAATCTGCTGGCAGGTTTGCGCCCAGGGAACACCGCTATAGCGATCGCGCTTTAAGTTCTGGTCATAGTGCGCGACAATGCGCCCCTGAGATTGATCGATCAAGGACACTTCGTCCTGGCAAATATCGCGGATGCCCACCTGCACCAGCTTGCCAACCTGAGGCAGCCTCAGCACATTGTGCATGATAGAAGCGTGGGAAAATTTGAACCCTTGATAGGCGTGGCGCAAATCGGCGTGGGCATCTATATGCAAAATGCCAAAGTTTGGCTCCGCAGTCGCCAAAGCCTGCAAGTAGCCTAAAGGTACGCTGTGATCGCCGCCAATAATGCCCACTCGTTTGCCCTGGTTTAGCGCCTGCATAGACTGCTGGTACAGCCACTGATTTACGGCTTCACAGGCGTGGTTAAGATGCTGCAATTTGGCGGCTAGCTCAGTATTACTCGCGATGGAGTCTCCCTGCTCTGTGGCGCTGATAATGTCAGCAGCATCTTGCCTAAGCTGTTCGTTTTGCGCCAAAATCCAAGACTCAATCGGCAACATATAGATGCCGCGCCGCCAGCCGTCAGGATTGTCAAAATCATACAGATCAAGCTGGGGAGAGGCAGCCAAAACTGCCGCTGGCCCTTGGGCAGTACCAGCGTGATAGGACACGGTTACTTCCCAAGGCACTCCGATCAAGATGATGTTGGCGCTGTCATAGTTGAAGGGGAGACCACAAAAGTTACCGTTATCAAGCCCAACACCGCTGGGGTCAAAGGTTTCTACACAATCGCGCTGCTGAATCATGTATAAAGCTTACCCACCTGGAGACGGTCTGATTGCACCGCAAAGCGCTACTCTCAAAGCGATCAATAACCCCGGCATTTATTAAATAAGTTAAGGTGTAGCAACCCGCCGAAAGTTCAGCTAAGGGTGCGAGTCAGATTGCTTCTGTGTCAACGACTCCAGTGGCACTGGGTGCGGCGAGCAATCTGACCAAAGCTATATCTGCCTGCACAAACAATGTCTTGCTCAAGGGGCTGACTATGGCTCGGTTTCTGCATATTGCCGATATTCATCTGGGCTTCGATCGCTACGATAGCCCTGAGCGTACAAAGGACTTTTTTTATGCGCTTTATGATGTTCTCGAACGGTACGCTGTCCAAGAACGCGTTGATTTTGTGGCGATCGCGGGCGATTTGTTTGAGCACCGCAATATTCAACCCTCTGTGCTCAGTCATGCGCGGCTGTGTTTAAAGCTGCTTAAAGAGGCCCATATTCCCGCGATCGCCATTGAAGGCAACCACGACAACTGCCCCTACGGCACCTCGACAAGCTGGCTACGATACCTTTCCGACTGGGATTTTTTGATTTTGTTAGAGCCCGGCAACCTGAATAAAGGCGAGCCGTTCTACTCTCCTTGGGACGGTAAGCGCGGCGGCTATATCGATCTTGACTGCGGCGTGCGCGTTATTGGCTCTAACTGGTACGGCTCAGCTGCGCCCCAAGCCATTGAGCAAATGGCGGCAGCCCTTAAAACCTTGCCTCCGGGGCCAGCCCACACCGTTGCCCTATTTCACCACGGTTTAGAGGGACAGATCGCCCGGTATTCTGGGGCCCTTCGCTACAAAGAAGCCTTACCTCTCAAAGACGCTGGCGTAGACTATCTGGCGCTAGGGCATATCCACAAGACCTATAGCGAAGGCGGCTGGATTTATAATCCTGGCTCTTTAGAGGCTAACAATATTGAAGAAAGCGGCTACCGGCGAGGCGCTTATTTAGTCGAGTTATCGGGCAGCAACATTACAGCATCGCTAAAGCAGGACTATCGCCAGCGCCCCTGCATCCGCCTTAGCCTTGTGGCTAAAGGTCAAGAAACCATAGAAGACCTGGAGCGGCTCGCCCTAGAGACCGTGCAAAACGCGATGGCTGAGCAGCGTCTAATTCCGGCTCAGCAACCTATTGTAGAACTCCGTATCGGCGGGCAAGTTGGTTTTGATCGCCTAGAGCTCGATACCCGCAAGCTGCAAAAAGTGCTTCAGGATTTGAGTCAGGCGCTGATCTTTTTGCTGAAATACGACGTTGATGAGACCGCATACGGCTCGCCTGTAGCTCAAGATGCTAGTCGGCTTGAAATAGAACAGGAAGTTTTTACCGATTTGCTCAGCGCTAATTCAATCTATAAATCCAGTGCCGGCACCCTGGCCCAAGGGCTA
Source organism: Cyanobacteria bacterium P01_H01_bin.119 (assembly GCA_039177155.1). Taxonomy (GTDB): domain Bacteria; phylum Cyanobacteriota; class Cyanobacteriia; order Phormidesmidales; family Phormidesmidaceae; genus JBCBZT01. Next base: position 15,573 of record JBCDFX010000028.1, on the reverse strand, counting down.
ATTGACCTTAAAGATCGTCACCTTGAGGGAGATGATGAATCCATACTCTACAAGCAGGCTCAGGCCATATTAAGCAAAGCTCAGGCCGCAAAGTCCAAGTAAAGTCACTCAAGTGAGGTCGCTCAAGCGCTAAGTTTGCACTCGCTCTAAAACTGATACCTTGGGATCAATAATTTTTTGCCCCTGCCCCGGAAACTTAATGGCGAGGCAAATCTTATTGCCTGCGCCAAAGATATGGGTTACCTGACCTGCGCCAAAAGCCTTGTGTAACACCTTATCGCCCACGCTCCAATCGTTTTCATGGGTGCCAGGGCGATTTTCGGCGCTGCTGGCGCGGGCGGCTTCTTTTTGCTCCCGAACTGACTTGGTCCACCGCTGGGGTATGGCAGCAGCGTTGTTGAGTTCTAAATAATCGTGGGGAAGCTCTGTTAGAAACAGCGAGGGCATTGCGGGTTCTCGGTTCCCGTAAAGGCGTCGCATTCGCGCGTGGCTAATAAAAAGACGCTCCTTAGCACGGGTAATGCCCACATAACAGAGACGGCGTTCTTCTTCTGTGGCGGCGGGATCTTCTAAGGAGCGAAAATTTGGGAACAGCCCCTGCTCTAGCCCCACTAAGAAAACAACGGGAAACTCTAATCCTTTAGAGGAGTGCAGCGTCATCAACGAAACTCGCTCTTGAGACGCTTCTAAGCCATCTAAATCAGAGGCTAGGGCCGCGTTGGCCAGAAAGTTTTGCAGGGATTGAGTCTCTTCGTTTTCATCTTCAAACTGGAGTACGGCGTTGTAGAGTTCCTGAACGTTCTGTATCCGCTCTAGGTCATCATCGGTGCCTTTTTCTTTCAAATCGCTGATGTAGCCCGAATCCTCCAAAACGCCTTGGACAATTTCGGAGGCTTTATAGTTGTCTTGTTTTTCCTGCCAGTTGCGAATCAGGCGAGTAAAGCTAAGCACAGATTTAGCCGATCGCCCAGCTAGGGTCTTGACTGAAGTGTCATCATTCAAAATTTCCCACAGGGGAACGCCCAGGGTCATTGCGCCTTGGTCAAGTTTTTCTAGGGTTGATTTGCCAATGCCCCGCCGAGGCACATTGATTACTCGTTTAAGGCTCACGGTATCGGCTGGATTTGCGATCGCCCTTAGGTAGGCCAGCACATCTTTAATTTCCCGGCGATCGTAAAACCGCAGCCCTCCCACAACTTGATAAGGGATGCTAAAGCGCGTCAACACCTCTTCAAAGGTGCGGGACTGAGCGTTAGTGCGGTACAAAATAGCAAAGTGACCCCAGTTGAGTTCGGGATGCTTAAATTCCAACGTCCGAATCTGATTAACCACAAATTCGGCTTCAGCAATTTCGTCGTCTACCCGGTGGCAGACAATGGGCTCTCCTTCGCCACGGGTGGGGCGTAACACCTTGTCGATTCGCTCGGTGTTATTTTCAATCAGATAGTTGGCCACCTGCAGGATATTTTCCGTGGAGCGGTAATTCTCCTCCAGCTTCACCATGGTGCGAGTATCGTCATCCGGCAGCCCGTCGCCAAAATCGTCCTGAAACCCCATCAAAATCGTAAAGTCGGCGGCGCGGAAGGAGTAAATGGACTGGTCGGCATCGCCTACCACAAACACAGAACGATAACTCCAGTCGTTAAACTGTTCGGCAGGAGCACCATTGGTGGTTAACAGCCGCAGCAGCTCATACTGGGTGCGATTGGTGTCTTGATACTCATCCACCAAAATATGGCGAAAGCGCTGGTGCCAATAGGCCAGAACTTGCTCGTTTTGACGAAAAAGCTGCACCGGAATCAGAATTAAGTCGTCAAAGTCTAGGGCATTATTTTCCGCTAGAGATTTTTGATACTGACGGTACACATCGGCGATAACGCGTCCCCGAAAGTTGGGCTGATCTTTTTCTAAGTCATCGGGGGACTGGCTTTGGTTTTTGGCGTTGCTGATGGCGTAGCGGACTGAGCGAGGATTAAACTTTTTGTCGTCCAAGTTCATCTGGGTGGTGACGATGGATTTGACCAGGCTTTGGGCGTCAGATTCATCAAAAATAGAAAAGCTGCGCTTCCACTGATAGCCTTCGGGGCTTTGATATTTTTCGATATCAAACCGCAGGATGCGAGCGCACAGAGCGTGAAATGTTCCAATCCACAGATGCTTTGTGATTGTTTTGTAAATATGCGATCGCAGCTTAGTTTGCTCATACTCCGGTAGTGCCTCCAGGGGCTTGCCGGATTTGGCCTGGGCTTCTTGATCGGCAAACAGCTTCTCAATCCGCTCTTTCATCTCTTTGGCGGCTTTGTTAGTGAAGGTCACCGCCAGAATATTGTCTGGATCGACCCGGTGAGTCAGCACCAGATTGGCAATGCGGAAGGTGAGCGCCCGGGTCTTACCCGAACCTGCCCCGGCGACCACCAAAAGCGGCCCGCAGAAGTGCTCAACGGCTTGTCGCTGAGAGGGATTAAGCGTGTTAAGAAAATCGGCAGTGGCTGTCATGAATCCGATGGGGGCGATCGCGGCTGCCCTTTAGTGTAAACCCTGTCTCTGAGATAGAGCCTGCCGAGCAACCCTGATTAATCGAAGGGCTGGCCCCTCTAGAACTCAGCCACGATGGATAAATTATTTAAAGTCTTTGCCCTACACAGACGCTGCGGCTGTGGCTGCTGCCAATTCCTGGAGCCGCTCTTGCTGGTCTTGGGAAATGCAGGACTGGATCAGTTCTTCAATATCTCCTTCCAAGACTGGATTCAAATTGAAGTTTTGTCCCAGGCGATGATCGGTGATGCGATTGTCTTTGTAATTGTAGGTGCGAATTTTTTCAGAGCGCGCTCCCGTGCCCACCTGGGATCGCCGCATGGAGGTAACGGCCTCCTGCTGCTCCTTAAGCTGCATTTCGTAGAGCTTAGCGCGTAAAATCTGCATGGCCCGCTCTCGGTTTTGCAGCTGCGATCGCTCTTCAGTACAAAAAATCCGGATGCCCGTTGGCTTATGAACCAAATCGACCGCGGTTTCTACCTTATTGACATTTTGTCCACCCGCGCCGCCTGAGCGGGCCGTGCTAATTTCTAAATCTTTGGGATCGATTTTGACTTCAACATCGTCCACCTCCGGCATGATGGCTACCGTCGCTGTAGAGGTATGCACTCGGCCCCCGGCTTCAGTGACAGGCACCCGCTGCACCCGGTGTACCCCGGCTTCAAACTTAAGTTTGCTGTAGACGCGATCGCCCTGAATTTCTAAAATGGCTTCCTTAAAGCCTCCCATATCCGCCAAAGATTCGCTCAGCAGCTTAACCCGCCAGCTTTGGCTTTCCCCATAGCGGGAATACATCCGCACCAAATCTCCGGCCCAGATGCTGGCTTCGTCTCCTCCAGCACCGGCCCTCACTTCCAACATGATATTTTTGTCATCGTTGGGATCTTGGGGCAGCAGCAAGATTTTTAGCCGCTCTTCTAACCGCTCAATGTGCTGCTCTAGCGTTTCAACTTCTACAGCCGCCATCTCTCTCAAATCTGGGTCTGAGGCGGATTCTTTGTAAACCTCTTGGGCTCCCTTCAGCTCCTCTCCAACGGCTTTCCACTGATCGAACGTGGTAACCGTTTCTTCCAAGTTAGAGCGAGTTTTAGCAACCCGCTGAAACTCATTTGGATCCGTTGCAACATCAGGATCGGCCAGCCGACGCGTTAACTCGTGGAAGGTTTGTTCAACGGATTTGAGTTTATCGAGCAAATAAGCTTCGGCCATGACACAGCGCCGCCCAGCGGCAATCAAACAGCGATTGTAAAAGACCAATTTGGCAGCAGCATCCGGGGATTAAACAAGAGGGCTTGCCCATAAGATACTCCCTGAACAGCCCAGTTACCGGAACAAGCCAGTTACCAAAACAGCCTGGTTACCTAAACAGCACAGTGGCGCAGCTATTTCTTGCCGTCTTCGCCGCTATCCTCGTTGCTACCGCTATTGGCCATGCCATACTTCCGCAAGAACCGCTCAACCCGGCCCTCGGTATCAATAATTTTTTGGGTTCCGGTATAGAAAGGATGGTTACCCGACCATACATCTACATGGAGCTCAGGCTGGGTGGAGCCGACCGTCATAATTTCCTTGCCGTCGCAGTAAACCTTGGCTTCGGGATACCAGGTGGGATGAATATCAGACTTGGGCATAGTTCTAACCTATTCAAAAAAGCTAATTCAATCTACAAAATAGTCACCTCTGCTTAAGATAGCGCCCAACGGCTCGATCCCAATTTATAAGCAGTCGCCATGACTAAAGGCCGTTAAGGCTGGCAGCGTCTATCGCTTAGAGTACTGAGGGGCCTTCCGGGCTTTCCGCAGTCCATACTTCTTCCGCTCTTTACAGCGAGGATCTCGGGTCAGATAGCCTTCCACTTTTAGCGGCTTGCGGTTTTCAGGGTCGAGTTCACACAGTGCCCGAGCAACGCCAAGGCGAATAGCGTCAGCGTGACCGGTTAAACCACCGCCGTGTACCTTAACCAAAACGTCATAGTCGTTTTCTAGTCCCAGCGTATCCAAAGGAGCCTTCGCTGAGCTGAGATAGTTAGGATTAAATTGAAGATGTTCCTCTCCAGGCTTGCCGTTGATAATTAACTTGCCGCTGCCGGGCACCAGCCGAACTCGGGCAATAGCAGCTTTTCGACGACCGGTGCCCCAGTAGACGGCGCGATCGCTTTGATCCGTTGCCTGCATTAGTCTTGACCTCCGGGAATAGTATTAACAATAAGCACTTCAGGCTTTTGAGCCCCGTGGGGATGCTCTGGCCCTGCATAGACCTTCAGCTTAGTAAACAGCTTGCGGCCCAGACTATTTTTAGGCAACATTCCCTTCACCGCTTTCTCAATGATACGTTCAGGAATCCGCCCTTGAAGCTGAGCAAAAGTTTCCATCTTCATACCGCCGGGCCGTCCAGAGTGCCGGCGATACAGCTTTTGAGAAGATTTTTGACCTGTCACATTGACCTTTTCGGCGTTGATAACGATCACGAAGTCTCCTGTATCCATATGGGGCATATAGGTCGGCTTGTTTTTCCCCCGCAAAATCATGGCAATTTGGGACGCTAACCGCCCTAGCCGCTGATCGGCAGCGTCAATCACATACCACTTGCGCTCAAGGGTCGCTTCTGAAGGAACAAATGTTTTGGTAGCCATAGCCGTAAGTGTCAATAGTCGAGTGAATCAAAGAGGACGTCAAGAAAGTTGGATGCAAAAGACAAAGCGTCGGTCAGCCTACTAACAAGCAGCGGGGGAGCCTAGAGCCAGATAAGGCTGAGTGTCATACCAAACCTGCTTGGGAAAGGGAAAATTAGCGTAGCCCACTCTCAATAAGCACAGCCCCTGGGCGGGGGCCGAATATTTAACCAGATCCCGGCGGCGCTGCTGCCAGAGACCTGTAAAGTCATCAGGCGATCGCTGACCGCATCCCACCTGTACCAGCAGCCCCATAATTAGCCGCACCATGCCGTAGAGGAAGCCCCTCGCCTGCAGTTCCACATAGAGCAAGGCGCCTCGCCGGTAGCATTCTGCCGCCTGCACCTCTACCCAAGAGTCAGCCCGCTTTGACCCGGCCCGGTGAAAAGCGCTTAGATCGTGGTGACCAACCAAAGGATTCAGGGCCTGCTGAATCTGCTTTTCATCTAGCTCCGCTCGGTAAAAATGCCAGGCGAACGGCGCCACAAACAAGTTCGGCAGCTTATCAGTATACAGGGTGTATCGATAACGGCGCCATAGCGCCGAATATTGAGCATGCCAAGTATCTTCAACCTGAGCAGCGGCTCGAATCACAATATCGTCAGGCAGACGATGGTTTAAGATTGCGGCCCAACGATGGGCTGGGATCACTGACGGAGCCTTAAAATGAGCCACTTGAGCGGCCGCGTGAACCCCAGAGTCGGTACGCCCTGCGCCGTGCAGTGTGACAGGCGCTCCCAAGACCGTCTCCAGCACCTGTTCAATTTCTGCCTGTACCGTGCGCTGATCAAGCTGTCGCTGCCAGCCGTGAAATCGCGTACCCACATACTGAATCACCAGCGCAACCCGCTGCTGCTGCGCCAAATCAAATTGCCCAGCCTGAAGCTGTACTCCAATATTAGGTGGCGGTTTCGACATACTGACCTTGACTCCGGCACAAAGGCTCGAAGCGCTTTATCTCTCAAGTTAATTCCAAAATTGCCATTTCGGCGTTATCACCCCGGCGGCTGACGGTTCTCAGAATGCGGGTATACCCACCCTTACGGCTTCCGTAGCGCTCTCCAGCTTGGGCAAAGAGGGCATGAACCAGCTGCTTATCGTACAAATAGCCTAAAGCCTGACGGCGAGCCGATAGGGAGCCATCTTTCGCTAAAGTAATCATCCGATCGACTTCTGAGCGAACCGCTTTTGCCCGAGCTTTAGTTGTGGTAATCCGACCGTTGCGGATTAGCTCAGTAGAGAGCGATCGCAGCAAAGCCTTGCGCTGATCTGCAGGCTTACCAAGTTTTGGAACACGACGACTGTGGCGCATAGATCTTCTTTGAACGCAATCAATAAAAACGACTAAATATCAATGACTCTTTCCGCGAAAAAGCCCGAAGCGCTGGGCTCCGGGCATCTGTTCCCCAAACCTACGGTCGGGGAAGATAGCCAAGTTAAGAGGACTTAGCTGGCTTTTCCAGCGGCAATGTAATCCCTAAGCGCTCCTGCAGCGCTTCAATTACCTCTTCGGCAGACTTCTGGCCAAAGTTTTTGATCTCCAGCAGATCTTCTTGGCTGTAGTCCAGCAAATCAGAGACGGAGTTAATCTGAGCTCGCTTTAAGCAGTTATAAGCTCGAACCGACAGCTGCAATTCTTCGATGGGAATTTGATTGGTCGGATCGTCACTTTCTTTTTCTTCCTCTTGAGACGGCTCAATGGTGATGTCCTTAAGCGGATTAAACAAATCGACTAAAATTGCGGCCGCCTGACTCATGGCCTCCTGGGGCGTTAAGCTGCCGTTAGTCCATATATCCATAATGAGGCGATCTTTTGCCAGCGAGCCATCTACCAGAGCATCTTCAACGGTGTAATTGACCTTGCGTACAGGCATAAAGATGGCATCGATTTGCATAAAATCTAGCGCTGCCGAATCATCGTGGCTGCGATCAATGGCGCGATAGCCTCGACCCCGCTCAACCTTAAACTCCATTTCTAAGGTGTGACCTTCAGCAACTGTGGCCACATACTGCCCCGGATTAACCAACTCTACATCGGCAGGCAGATCAAAATCAGCGGCCATAACCGTAGCTGGGCCATGCACCACAGCCCGACCTATCTGAGGCTGACTGGTATAGCTCATCAAAACAACCTGCTTGACATTAAGCAAAATGTCCAGCACATCTTCTCGTACACCAGGAATAGTAGAGAACTCATGGGTCGCCCCGGCTAATCGCACAGCCGTAATGGCCGTTCCTTCCAAATTTGACAGAAGTACTCGCCGTAGAGCATTGCCTACAGTGCTACCCTGACTCCGCTCAAGGGGCTCCAGTACAAACTGGCTATACTGCCCAAAATCATCTTCAACGACTGATTCAACACATTCAACCTGAAACTGTGCCACTCGGTGACCTCCCTCTCCCTTAAAGCTGCTTGCCGACTGATAACCTAAATCCCTAACTGCCTAACGGACTTAACCAACTGGATTACACCCGACGCCGCTTCGGTGGGCGGCAGCCATTGTGGGGAATCGGGGTGACATCGCGAATCAGGGTAATTTCCAATCCTGCTGCCTGCAGCGCTCGAATCGCGGTTTCTCGGCCTGCCCCAGGCCCGCTGACCATGACTTCAAGCTGACGCATTCCCTGATCGATTGCCCTACGAGCAGCGCTGTCCGCGGCGGTTTGAGCAGCGAAGGGGGTGCCTTTCTTTGCACCTTTAAAGCCACTGGAGCCAGCCGAGGCCCAGGAAACGGCACCGCCGTTCATATCGGTGATCGTCACGATGGTGTTGTTGAAGGTGGACTGAATGTGCGCCACACCGCTAGGAACGTTCTTGCGTTGCTTACGGGGGCCAGTTTTCTTGGTTGGTTTAGCCATAGCCTAAATATATAGAAGCGCTTACTCAAAAATTTAACTAAGTTGAAAGCTAGGCCGAAAAGCCCAAATCAAAGCTGCAGACATAGCAGTCGAAGGAAGGATTAGGACGAGGCTGTGAGTCAAATTGCTTCTATAATCAGCATCCCAGTGGTAGTCAGTGCTGTAAGCAATTGAACCAGCGCTATAGTAGCTCAGACAGCAGCCAGTAAGAAGCGATCGCACCCAAAAAGCTCTATCGATTCTACAGTACAGCTTCTATCTAATAATACGAATTGCCGAAGTTGAACGTTATCAGTTGTGGATCTGCTGATCGTGAAGGAGAGCAGCCGCAAAGTGCAACATCCGATAAGATAACGCGCTACTTCACCTTCTTTTTACCTGCAACGGTTCGACGAGCCCCTCGACGCGTTCTTGCATTAGTGCGAGTGCGCTGACCTCGTACCGGCAACCCTGCGCGGTGTCGTCGCCCACGATAGGCACCAATGTCCATTAAACGCTTAATATTCATCGTCTCCCAACGACGCAAATCACCCTCAATTTGGTAAGCGTTCTCGACGGCCTCACGCAGCTTGGCAATGTCAGCATCGCTTAAATCACGAACTCGAATATCGCCATCAACCCCCGTTTTCCCCAGGACTTCCTGCGAACGACTCAGGCCGATACCGTAAATATAAGTCAAACCAATTTCAACCCGCTTATCCCTTGGCAGGTCAACACCCGCTATCCGTGCCACAACCTTTTTCTCCCGGTCTTGCCCATATCATTAACAATTAGCCGTTAAGCCTACTTTCAGAAACAGCCCCAAATCCTTAACCCGAATCGAAAACCGATATTTGCTTTCCCGCTTCTTCCAAAACCAGATAGTCAAAATCAAACTGCTCAAATAATCTAGTCGCTAAAGTACAGATTACATTGGCCTTAGCTGCTACCCATATCCAGTGCCGATTCATGCCATCTAATCAGCGCGATCGCCATCCCTAACGTCAACATCCTTGAATCTGACTGACTAATCAAAACACTGACCAATCAAGATTTGGATACGGCTACAAAGCAAAGCAGCTTCAGGTCGCTGTTTCGACAAAACTATCCCTGCCTTTGCTTATGCTTAGAATTACTACAAATCACCCTTACTCGCCCTCGACGGCGAATAACTCTACATTTTTCACACATTCTTCGAACAGACGCCCGGACTTTCATGCCCCAACCGTTTATATTTCACTACAGAATGACTATCCTACTTAAAAATTTGCAGAACAGTCAAATTTTTATTTTGCTCTGGACTAGTTTGTTCTGCCGCAGCATGCTGCAGCATCGGATCTAGGGGCTGTCACCATTTAGCGGTCAAGTCTTACACGGAATGCGTTTCAGCCCCTAGTTTGTTATGCGGGGCGGGCGCGGTAATGCTTACAGCGGAAACATTCTGGTTTTAATTGATGACGCGCTCTAGGAACCTCGCCTTAGAGAAGCTTCAACCTGCTTAAATTCCTGCTCAAGGCGGACTTTAAGCTTATCGGGGATAGGACGATTTGGATAAGCGCTGTAGTGACCCGCTAGCGCATTTAAAGCTGTCCTCATCGTTGTGAAAGAACTCAGCCCCGATACCGCACTATCTCGTCGATAGCGAGAGGCAAAAGCGCTGAGCTGGTCACGAGCGGCGGCTTCAGCGCTTGATTTCTCAGGCGCATCGTTAGGCAATTCAATAGCTGTGCGCAGACTACTGAGAAGCGATAGCGTATCTTCTTTATAGTTGCCGGTAACCCCACTATCAGAGCCAGCGCCGCAGCCAGTCAGGCCGATGACAGCGACAAGCGCAAGCGCCAGAAGACGAGACAAAACTTTTTTCATGAGCGTATGAAATTCAGCAGTTTAAGAGAAGCGTAGAGAGCAGTTGCGTTAAGTTCTCTACCTCACTCATCGTTTTATAGTAGCCTGAGTCGTGCATCGCAGACAGGCTGGCTATGATTTCAGAGCATACGGCCACGGCGACACACGTTTTAATGCACCCCTGCCGTCCTAAGCTGACCCTAAGCCGGATAAATGCGTAAGCGCCGATTGGGCTCATCTCCGAAGCTAGTCGACTTCAGACGGTAATGCTCGGCCAGCTCATGCTGCATTTTCCTGACCTTGGCAGAACGAGGTAAGAGTTCAACAGGCTGTCCCTTTGGAATAACAATTTGTTCCACCGCCAATCGAGCCTCTTCTAAAGCCTCAAGCTCGTCATCACTGCCGCTTCGAGAAAAAATATCCAGACTTACCGGCCCCAAACCAGAAGAATCATCGTCAAGATCCAAGAAACGCTGCAGCCCGCGAACAATCTGAGGCATGCTGTTTGACTTAACGACCTGAATCGGAATCTGGCGGGCTTTAGCGATATGCCTCAATTTTGAATGAGTTTTGACTTGGGAGCGCAGGGCTAGCACAACATCTGCACTATCTAGATCCTTGGTCAAAATAACAGGCAGTCCTAAGGCGTGAATAGCTTGCTCAAGATGGTGGCGGCTAATGCCGTATGGGTAGACGTGGACGATATCTTCCCCATTCGGCCCTAGCCACGATGGCTGGATATCATCGGCTTCCGATGCGGTCAAGTCACCTGAGGGCTGCTTTGCTGAGCGGAACGATTTAGACGATAGGGACTGATCGAGTAGGCTTTGAAAGCTGCCTTGATCGTTGGTAATCCCTTTTCCCTCTGCTCTGCTCTCTTCTAATCTGCGGATGTAGCTCATCTGCGAATTGGGGCGATCGCGCAAAGGCACCATACGACCTGATGCACGCCAGTGGGCCGCAGACGCTAAACGCTGTCCCGATGAGGAGAGATTGGCATCTTGACTGGAGAGCTCATGGGTTACCTTAACTTTGCCATTGTCTCCCATTGTTCTAACTTGGGGCGTAGGCTGTCGTCCGCGCAAAAGGCTATCTATGGTCGCTGTAACGCTTTCATGAACCACCCATCTTTCGCGCTCAGTCATTTCGACAGCAATTTCAAAGGTTGGAGGTGCTTTTCGCTCTAGTACGCTCTTCTGACTGCCCCGGCGGCGAGCCTCGTCATCTCCCAAGGTTACAGATTGAATCCCTCCAATCAAATCTGATAGCGTTGGGTTTTTGATCAAGTTCTCAATTTGATTACCGTGGGCAGTCCCCACAAGCTGGACACCCCGTTCAGCTATGGTTCGGGCCGCTAAGGCCTCCAGCTCAGTGCCAATTTCATCAATAACAATGACCTCTGGCATATGATTTTCAACCGCTTCAATCATGATTTTATGCTGGAGTTCCGGTTGGGCTACCTGCATTCGCCGGGCCCGGCCTATGGCAGGATGAGGAATATCGCCATCCCCGGCAATCTCATTGGAGGTGTCGATAATGACGACGCGTTTTTGCAGATCGTCGGCCAGAACCCGAGCAATTTCTCGCAGCGCTGTTGTTTTTCCTACGCCAGGGCGACCCAGTAGCAGGATGGATTGTCCAGTTTCAATCAAATCGCGAATTAAACCAATTGGGCCAAAAACGGCTCGCCCGACCCGACAGGTTAGCCCAACAACTGCCCCAGCCCGATTCCGGATAGCGCTAATTCGATGGAGTGTTTGTTCAATCCCGGCGCGATTATCGCTGCTAAAGCTGCCAACTCGATCGATGCAGTGAGTTAGATCGGCCTCGGAAACCGCCATTTCAGATAGGTATTCTGCGCCGCTTGGAAATCGAGCTTCAGGGCGTCGTCCCAGATCAAGCACAATCTCAACTAACTGCTGACGTTGAGGATGAGTATCAACCCGATGCCGCAAATCTGGAGGAAGAATAGCGATTAGTTGCTCTAAGTCGTCGGCGATGAGGTGTCCGGCGGAAGCCGGGGCAGGGAAATGGTTTGTATTTGAAGCCGTCTCCGGAGACATAGACGAGGAATTTGGCACTTTATCGTCGTTAAGACTGACCATATATCTCAAAAGTGAGCTGGACTGAATAAACGGGACTATAACGAGACGGGAAGAACGCAGACCGTCTGGTGGCCATCTGATCGATAGCAGTGAAGCTGAAAAGTAGTTCTATAAGCAAACATAGGTCGGTTTGGATTTGGGCACTGGTGACTTGGGCAACATCGGTGACTTGAGCGGAGTGAGCAATTCTTTGGCCTGAGCGATCGCCTGAATTAAGGCTTGATCACGAGAGGTTAGGTCAGCAACATTTGATAACGGACTGGATGCCAAGGCGCTAGATTCCAAGATACTGGGTTCCAAGACGCTGGGCAGATCAATAGAATTTGACTGAGATCGACAAAATGAGACAACCGTTGAAGGTTCCGCTCGAGATGGATCGACTTCAGCCCAAATCTCGTTTTTTTCAGGCAATAGGACTGGCTCAAACGCATGCTGTTGCGCTGATATAGCCTCTATCTGATCAAGCCAAGGCTCCACCAATTTTCGGGCATAGCTGCCATAGGCAACGCCTGCCACAGCCGGCTTTGGCATAGAACCTTGCGACTGATGCGGCAAATTGCCCTGTGAGGACAATAAATTTAATTCGCCCAGTTTCGGCACGGTGTAGGCATTAGTGCCACCGGCTAATTGAACGTAGCCCGGCGGACCAAATTCGAGAACTTTCTGTGCCAGCTTAATAGCAGCGTGAGTCGTCCCCTTTCCCAAATCTCCGCTCATGGGTCGCCCATCGGTCTGCCAGATCAAAGGGATGGATAGAGGCGAAACAAGTTCATAAATCGACCATAGATAATCTATGAAGCCGGGGCCGTCACCACAGCTAATTGCCAGCAGTTTCAGATCTGCAATGTAGGGCAATAGGGTTGACCAGAGGCTTTTGAACTGCGCAGCTCGATCGACAGCGGTATGAATTTCTACGGCATCGACGGTAGGCAGGAGCGTCAACGCGATCGCACGCCAATCGGCCTGATGATAGGTTGCAGTGATGCAATCGAGAGGGCAGACGGGAATGCAGCGACCGCAGCCATAGCAGCGCTCCTCAATTACACCTTGAGAGTTTGCAAATTGCGAAGCGTTGTCAAGACCTTCCTTAGTCCACACAATGGCACTAGCCGGGCAAACAGTCTCACACGGCCTTGTGCACTCTGGCGGGCAAACTTGGGGGTTAAAAGCGGCCTTGCGGAAATGAAAATCGTCGCCGTCGTTAATACTGACCATCAGCAGCGGTGACGGCCTGGTCATAATTTTTTCGCCGGGGCAAGCGCCAGGCAGACTTTTATAGCCAGAACCTGGGCAGACAACATCGGTTTGAAAGTTCTGAGCTGATTTAATTCCAGTCCGCGCAGCAGTCACAACGGCTGGATCAGCCGCTACATCAATACAATCTACCCCGGCGACGGCATAGATCAGCGCTAAGTCTTGAATCGCAGGAAGATGTTGGTAGCTGGCACCACAAATAAGTTTTGCCCAGCAACCTTCCTTGAGAGACGTCAGTGGAGAACGGTAGCTAGTCACTCCTCAATGCTACTGGCTTCCTGCCAAAATGACGAGAATGTAAGTAAAAAACAGGATTTAAGCGGCCTGAGCGCCTAATAAAATCTTGCTGTTTGAAAGAGAATTCTACAGACAGCACTAGAGTCTAAAATATAGGCTTTGACGCACTATGCGGCAATGTTTCATCAGTTAAGCACAGAAGCCTGACAGGGCAAACTACAAACATAGCCGCCCTAACTACGCTGATTAAGGGCTGGCTGGGGGCTGTAATCGTTGCTGTAAAAGAGGTTGAAATCTAATTGATGACAGCCCCTAGCATCTGAGCCAAAGGCTGCCAGCTAAAAACGCGATCGCCTCCAACTTCTACCGCCACCTTTACTCGAGACTCTATCTTGGGCAATGCCACCAGATACTGTAGCTCCTGAGTCGTCAGGATATGGCCTTCAATCAGCCACACCAAAAGCCCCTTTGAGCCAGGAGGAAGGGCATCCAGTCGGGTTCCAATCAACGGAGGAACATAGTAGCGATCGCCGACCGCCGCCGACTGACCTATATTTTTTTTCCCTAAATGCGGTGGCCGTACACCGTGGATGCCCATTAAATATGCAGAGAGATCGCCTAAACCACGAGCCGTAATATGCAGGCACTCGTAACCCGCTGATCGGATTCGGCGTTGATATCGGCCTTCAAAACCGCCTTCTAGAGGAGCTTTGACTGCAATCGCGCCAGACTGCTCCAGCGCTTTAATTAATTGTTTACCAGATGCTAAAAGTGACATGGATTCAGATTAACAGTTAAAACGACGCTTGCAGCCTTAGCCCAAACAAGTGCCGATACAACACCGGCCATATAAGCGGCAGATGACTATTTCAGCCTAAAAGCACGCCTCTACATAGTATAAGAGAGCAAGTTTCTTATCTGGCTTGTACATTACCTCTTCTCATTAGCTTAGTTCAGACTCAATATTCACAGCAATTCTTAGTTTAAAGAGCAGGAGCGCCAGAACCCTTGCATAAACAGGCTTTAGTAGCTGCCTAAAAATGAGCGAAGCGCTAGAAGCTAATAGACTCGTTCCACAGTGAGATTTGCTGCAATATTTATCTAAAACTAGACAAATTGAAAAAGTGTGAGTATAGTGAATAATGCTGTCTGAGCAGATACTGAGTAGCTAATGCTGCTTAAGTCTTAAAGGCATTTCACTCTTAAAAGCGCATTTTTGTAAGCTTCTGCTTGACGCTTAGTGAGATTGAGCAGAAGCTTTATGGAAATGCTCTTTGAGCTGTCTTGACGGCGCTTGTCATAAGTATCCTGAAACGATTTGGGAGCAGGTTTTGAATACATGTTCCAAATCAGCGATTTTTTTGGCTAAGCAATCAATGAGCGGCGAAGTAGATTTTAGGGCCTAAATAGGGGTTCATATTCCGCTGTTTAAGAAGAGGGCTATCACTGCACCGCATGGGGCATTGATCACTGGCAAGTGCAGGTTGTAAAAACGGGAGATACTGTTGTGTCCGTTGGTATTCTTGGCACCAAGCTTGGGATGACTCAGGTTTTTGATGAAGCCGGTAACTCCGTACCGGTAACTGTTGTTCAGGCTGGGCCCTGTGCAGTTAGTCAAATAAAGACAAAACAGACTGATGGCTACACTGCTGTCCAGCTTGCATATGGTGATGTGCAGGAAAAAGCATTGTCAAAGCCTGAAATGGGGCACTTGGCAAAGGCAGGAGTTACTCCCAAACGTCATTTACAGGAATATAAAATAAGCAGTCCTGACGGATTTGAACTAGGTCAGCAGGTTGCTGCCGATATTTTCGCAGTAGGTCAAGTCGTTGATGTGACGGGCACCAGTATTGGACGAGGATTTGCAGGCTATCAAAAGCGTCACAACTTTCGCCGAGGGCCCATGGCTCACGGTTCTAAAAACCATCGTGCACCGGGTTCGACTGGCGCGGGTACAACGCCAGGGCGTATTTATCCCGGCAAGCGAATGGCGGGGCGTATGGGGACAGCCCAAGTTACCATTCGTAAGCTGACTGTAATACGTGTAGATGCCGAGCGCGGGTTGCTTTTGATTAAAGGTGCGGTTCC
>JBCDFX010000027.1:0-18202 GCA_039177155.1 Cyanobacteria bacterium P01_H01_bin.119 | reverse complement strand
TGCTTAAAGCTGCTGTCGTGCTCTTCATCTAAAATAATTAGCCCCAGATTAGGCAGGGGAGAAAATACCGCGGAGCGCGTGCCAATAATCACCTGGGTTGCGCCGCCAATCATCTGTCGCCAAGTGTCATAGCGCTCTCCGACAGACAGGGCGCTGTGATAAACACAGACTTGCTCCCCAAAGCGATCGCGAAACCGATCGGTTAACTGAGGGGTGAGGCCAATTTCTGGCACCAGCACCAAAACCGACTGTCCTGCAGCTAATCGCGGGGCGATCGCCTGTAGATAAACCTCGGTCTTGCCTGACCCAGTCACCCCGTGCAGCAGTACTCGCCGATAATTTCTCAGCGGCAGTAAAGCCGCCAAAGCCGCCTGTTGATGTGGATTCAATGACTTGGGCCGATCCCGGTGCGGCCGGGCAGAGGGGGTTCGCAGCATCTCGCGAGGCTCAATCACCAAGCAGCCAGAACTCGCCAGCTTGTGTAGGGTCGCGCTAGTGGTGCGGCAGCGCTGCAGGGCATCAGTTAGCCACAAATCTCCCCCCTCTCGCTTTAGCAGGGTCAACACCTCCTGCTGCCGAGGGGTCAACGCGGCAGCGTTAGGTAGACCCGCTGTCACCAAAACGGCCTGTCTTAGCTTGGGACGAGGAGGCTGCGGCGGTGCCAGATAGCTCTCAACTTGGCCTATCTGGATCAACTGCTTTAAGCCGTGATTAGCGCCGGGCACCTGCCGCCGCAGGTATTGCCAGGTGTAATCTCCCTGAGGAGAGTCCCGCAGCAAGCGCAGCAGCGCCAGGGCCGAAGATCGCAGCAAGGCTGGCTCAGTTAAATTTTCTCGCCGTTTTAGCCGAATCCGCCGCTGCGATCGCGCCAGCAGCCCCGGCGGCAGGGCGGCTCGAATCACCTGAATCAGAGGGGTATGGTAATAATGGGCTACCCGATTTAAGAGATGCCAGTAGGTGGGCGGAAAAAAGCCCGTGCTGACAATGCCTTCTACCGGGCGGATTTGCTCCAGCGCCACTGTTGTAGGGGGTTGATCGACCAAATTCAGCGCGATCGCCCCCACCTGCTGTGTCCCAAACGGCACGCTTAAGATATCTCCAGGCTGTACCGCCAGCCCTTCTGGCAGGCCATACCAAAAAATGCCCTGGGCTCCTGGATGATCCACCAGCCCCTCAACCCATCGAGGGATTAGCGCTACCCCGTTTAACAATATCGTCACCGCAATCTAGCGTTTTTAAGTGTATATCAGTCACTGTGTATACCAATCACTGTGTATACCAGCCGCCTGTCTGGCAATGACGACGTGATTGTGTTGCGAAAATGTCACAAAATAACACTTTTATAAACTCACCAAACTTCATAAACTCGCCAACTGTAAAAAAAATAACGTCTACTCACAATGTCCACTAAATAGAGACATAGGCAGAAACATTTGCCGATGATCCTTGCTAACAGAATATAAGTGACGCCAGCGCGATCGCTGAGAACAGCGCCAGAAAATCAATCAGGCCAGGCTAAAAATCGCCCCATATTTAACTCGGATTTAACTCGGATCGAATCCAAAATCTGCTCAGCAGAACCAGTCATCCTGTGGAAAACTTTGCTGCGCGATCGCCATTCCAAAATCTCGTTCCTTTTTAGCAAGAATCAATTAGAGTTTTGCACGGTGCTTCAAACGGCAGGACAGAACAGTCCGCTAATTATCAAGAAATATTGCATTCACTTGCAAAACACAAAAAACCCTGGCAATACAAGGTAAATCCATCACGTCAGCAGCCAGACATTGATTGTCAAACTGCTATAGTGTCGGAAAATCAAGCGCTCCGAACCATTCACCCATTCTCTAAGAATCTTAATTAATATGGCTGCCCCTTTTAGTCCCGAGACCCATCTATCCTCAAGCTTGGCCGAACTTGATATCGCGACGCTTCAACCCGGGGCACGAACTGAAACCTCTGGGTTGCCCAGCATGGCCGCTAATTTAGACATAGAATCTCTCAGTTGGGATTCTAATGATGATGAAAATTCCCCTGAAGCATCGGTGTCAGATGATGAAATTATCGCCCAGATTTCAGACCCTGATGACCGCAGCGAAGGGGTCACCACCGGACTTTATACTAAGTCCATTACCGATGATGCAGTGGGCGCTTTCTTTAAAGAAATGGCTCGCTATCCGCTGCTCAAGCCCGCAGAAGAAATTGAGCTGGCCCGGCAAGTAAAATTTTTAGGAGAAGTTGAAGAACTCCGAGAAAAACTGCGGACTGAACTGGGGCGATCGCCTTCCAACGCTGAGCTATCGGCTGCTTTAACTATCCCTGAAAAACAGCTCCGGCAAAGTCTTTATCAGGGGCGAGCAGCTAAGCGCCGAATGATTCGCTCCAACCTTCGACTGGTAGTTTCCATTGCAAAACGCTATCTTAACCGTGGAGTTCCCTTTCTCGATTTAATCCAAGAAGGGGCTCTGGGGCTAAACCGGGCCGCAGAAAAGTTTGATCCAGACAAGGGATATAAGTTTTCCACCTATGCCTACTGGTGGATTCGCCAGGGCATCACCCGCACCATTGCCAACGACGCCCGCACCATTCGATTGCCGATCCATATCGTTGAAAAACTTAATAAGCTCAAAAAAGCCCACCGAGAGCTGCGCCGGGAGCTCCAGCGCAATCCCAATGAACACGAGCTGGCAGAAGTGCTAGATATCACCACCGATCAGCTCCGCAGTCTGCAGCAGGTACGGCGGCGATCGCTCTCTTTAAACCATCGAGTGGGCAAAGGAGAAGACACCGAACTGATGGAATTGCTGGAGGACGGCAGTACCCAATCTCCAGAATCTAAAATTAGTGAAACCATGATGCGTCAGGAGATTTGCAGCGTCCTGGCAGAGGTATTGACGGAGCGAGAGAAAGATATCATCACCCTGCGCTACGGGCTCGCGACGGGTGAGCCCCATACGCTGGAGGAAGTCGGCGGTATCTTTAATCTTTCTCGGGAGCGAGTACGCCAAATTCAGACCAAGGCTATGCGTAAACTGCGCCGCCCGCAGGTTGCCTCTCGGCTCAAGGGCTGGCTGCGATAGTCGCTCTACAAGTCGTCACTAGCTACTGCTCCTAAGTTACCCCTCTACATGTTTAAAGCGTCCGCCATCAAGTTAGCGGACGCTTTAAACATGACATTTAAATTTAGACGTGACATTAAAACAGGTGGCCAATGGCCCGCTGCCATAGGCTGTAGCCCTGGGCATTTAAGTGCAGCCCGTCGGTGGTGAAGTCGGTGCGGAGGCGTCCCTGGCTATCGGCAAATAGAGGATATAGATTTAAATAGGTGGCCTCGGCCTCGGCCGCAATCTGTTCAATGGCTCCGTTTAGGGTGCGAATCCGTCGATTGGGCAACGCCAGCAGACGATCGCGCTCTGACCAGGTCGCGTTTTCAGCCGCGTGGGGCAAGATAGACTGCACAATTACCGTGGCATTGGGATGGCGAGTCCGCAGGGTTTGGACAATATAGCGATAGTTTTCCAAAATTACGGCATCGGGCTGGCCCCAAATCAGATCATTAATGCCGATCATCACAAAGATTTTATCAGCGGGTACGGGGTCAAGAATGGTCAAGCGATCGCGCAGCCGTCCAGTGGTATCTCCTGAGATGCCTTGATTAAGCCAGGTTTGGCGGGTAGGCAGCAGCTCCGGCGGAAACCAAAGGCTGATGGAATCTCCCAGCAAAATATTGAGAGGATCAGGGTTTTGCTCCGCGGCTGCCTGGGCCTCCTGGCGCAAGAGCGCTAACCACTCTTCATAGGTCAACCGATGGGAGTCTTTCAGGGCTGAGGCCGGCTCTGAGGTCAGCACAGGGCGCTCAGTTACCGCTTGAGCCGACAGCCATACGGAGCGCGGCAGCCGAAGAGTAGGCTCAGATGGAGCTGCCGCTGAGCGGGTATCGGCTGCGGGCGCATAGGCGACTGAAGGCGGCGGAGCCTGCTGCCGCAACACGGCCAAAATAGTAACCAGCAGTACCCCATTCATCGCAAGGGACAGCAGCGCCCAGCCCGGAAAGCTGAGCAGGGTATCAAGAAGCCGCACAAGACGTTTCATATAGCAGCCGAGGGAACGATTAGAACAAGACTGCGAGTCTAATTGCTTTTATATCGACCACTCCAGCGATACTGGGTGCAATGAGCAATCTGACCAAAGCTTTAGTACCGATGGCGTCTGTATCAGCGCCGCCAGCAACTCTGGATGTGATAAGCAATCTGACCACAGCTATAGTACTGAGACTTTTGCGATTCAGCACAGATGATTTTTAATCCCTGCAACCGCACAGATAACCTAAATCGTGGCCGATTGAGGAGATGTGGAGGCTGCCAAACTGTCGCCAATTTGAGTGCCGTCGTGATAGGCCGCCAGCAGCACTTCGCTTGTTTTACCCCAGGCGATCGCGCCGGTTTTATCAATAGCGATCGCGCCCAAATCTCGCTGATTGCGAGCTGCTTCGTCAATAGATTTGTCTACGGCCTGAGTTAAGGTCATGCCGTCCACCACGCGGATCACGATTTTTGCCGCCAGGGACTCATCAATAATGTCTTCGCCAATGCCGGTACAGCTCACCCCGGCCTCGGGGGTCGCATAGTTGCCTGCGGGCATCGCCGAGTCGCTGACTCGCCCAATGCGCTCTAACCCTTTACCGCCGGTGGACGTCCCCGCCGCAATCTGCCCGTTGTAATCCAAAGCCACGACGCCAATGGTGCCCCGTCGAGCGGCTTGATCTTTTCCATCTATCTGGTTTGTTCCATCTACCTGGTCTGTTCCGTCTGCCTGGTCTGTTCCGTCTGCCTGGCCAGTTTCATCTGCCTGGACAGTCTCGGCAACCACGCCGGCCATAGACTTTTGAAAATTATCGACTCTTTCCGCCATCCATTCCTGAATTCGCAGATCCGTTAGGGGATCGTAGATGGGAAGCCGCATTTCTCGCGCCAAATCTGCCGCCCCGTAGTCGGAGAGCACTCGGTCATCACAGGTTTGCAAGAACGCTGCGAGATCAATCGGATGTTCTACCCTCGATACATTAATCACGCCGCTAAAGCGCTGGGAGGCACCCTCCATCAGAGAGGCACTCATTCGTACCTGGGCATCCGATTGCAGCACCGAGCCTTTGCCAGCATTAAAGCGCGGGTTAGCCTCTAGCAATTGGCAGCCGTAAATCACCGCTGCGGTAGCCGTTGCCCCCCCCTGTAGCTTTCTGTAAACCGCCGTCACAATCTCGTGGAGATCGTGAGCCACGGCCGCCCGCCCATCCTTTAGTGAGCTGCCTGCGCCACCGTGAATAATGAGTTTAGGCTGCATATGTTTCCCCGCGTCGTCAATGCTGGCATTATCCTACGCCGTGGGCGGCACGGGTGAAATGGGCGGAATAGGTCAATTCTGACGTTCTGCACCACCTCTAAACAGGGGCTTTGTCATTAGCTCTATGCTGGAGGTGAGAATTGTCAACATTGGCCATGAAAAAACCTCTAACTTGTTTGCTGGCATTGACGCTCACCGTAGCCTTAGAAGGCTCTTATCAGACCCAACCGCCCTTTGGCAGGACTGCCCTTGCTCAGGCTTTAGAGTCCCCAGAAGATGCTTCAGAAGACCCCCCAGAAGACGACTTACCAGAGTCATCTGCTCAGCAGCTCCTAGAACAGGGCCTTGAGGAGTTTACTGCTCAAAACCCTGAGGCCGCGATCGCGACCCTTCAGCAAGCCCTAGAGCTGTTTCAACTTGCCGGCGATCGCGCCGGGGAGGGGCAAGTCTGGAAGGCACTGGGCAATGCTTACTTTTTGCAGGAAAACTACCCGTTGGCGCTACAGGCCCAGGAACAGGCGCTTGAGATTGCCCAGGAACGACAAGATCCTGATTTGGAGAGTCGAGCCTATATCAATATTGGCCGAGTTTATAGAGCGACAGGAGATTTAGAGGCGGCAGTTGAAAGTTACGTAACTGCCCTAGAAGCAGCCAAAGAACTTAATGACGCAAACCTCAATAAGCTAGCCCTGCAAAATCTTGTCATCGTGCTAAGCGATCAAGAAGACTACGCCCAAGCCCTCGATTATCTTCCCCAGCTAATTGATGCGGCTCAGCAAACCGAAGATATTGCCGTCGAGAGTTTTGGATTCTCCATGTTGAGCTGGTCCCACTCTTGGCTAGAGCAGTATGAGCAAGGTATTGAGTTTGGACAGCGCGGGCTAGAACTCGCTCAGCAAACGGAAAATAGCACGCTGCTAATGTTGTCATTAGTGGCCCTAAGCGCCGCCCACAACGGGCTAGAACAGTATGCAGCAGGAGTAGAATACGGGCAGCAGGCCCTTGAACTCGCCCAGCAAACTAATAATATTGATGTCCAAACACGCTCATACATTTTTCTATTGACGGCCCTAAGTGAACTAAACCGTCATCAAGAGATTGTAGATATCGGACAGCAGGCTTTAGATCACGCGCTACAAACTGAAAATCCCTTTCTGCAGGTTATTGCCCTGGTCTTGTTGGGATATTCCCACAATGAGCTAAATCAATATGAAACCGCCTTTGATCAGGCGCAAAGAGCGCTCGAATTAATTCAGCAGCTTGAGCTTGCCGATACAAGATTTCAAGCGCTTTCTCTAGTCGTTTTAAGCACCGCCAGCACTGGACTGGGGCAGTCTGAAGCCGCAATTGAATACGGCCAGCAGGCATTTGACCTCGTTCAGCCGTTGGATGATGCCGATTTGCAGGCTACGATTGCCGTCGCTTTGGTTGAAGCCTACAGCGAGCAGGAGCAGTATGATGTCGCGATCGCGCTGGGACAGCAAATTTTAGAAACGGCTCAATCTACTCAAAATCGAGAGCTAGAAATTGCAGCGCTCGGCGTATTAAGCTCACTGCACAGCTCACTGTACAACTTTTCCCAATCTATTGACTATGCCAATCGAGCTTTGGAGATTAACCAGTCCGTTGGCAATGCTGAGCTTGAGATCTCTGTACTGTTAGAGTTAATTGGTATTTATGATGCCTTAGGTGCTTATCCAGAACTGGCTGAAACGGCTCAGCAAATTGCCTCCGCTGCTGAAAGGCTGCCTGATGCCTCGGTATACCCCGTCTTTAAATGGATGGAATCGGCTTTTCTGAGCTACATCGCTTATTTAGAAGAGGATATTTCTCAAGCCATTGAATTTGCTGAAGAGAGCCGTAGAATCGCCGCATCTATCGATACCGCTACCGAGGCTATTGATGCCAACTGGCTTGAAAAAATATCGGATGTCATTTTGGCAATCGCCTATGGTGAGACCGATAATTATTTATATGCGCTGGATCTGCTAGCGGCTAGCGAAGCATTTTGGCGTCAGCAGCAATACCCAGAAAATGAGCTGTTAGCGCTCAATATTGCCGGGGGAATCTATCGCTATCATAATCAGGCCGATCTTGCCCTACAAAAGCATCAGCAGGCCCTGTCGATTGCGGCTCAGCAGGGGGACGTTAATGATGTTGCAACGGCCCATGCCGGACTAGCCCGCAGCTATCGCGCTTTAGATAAACCCGTCACGGCAATTTTTCACTACAAAGAGGCCATTAATCGCATTGAGAGTATTCGCGATCGCAACATTAGCCTCGATCCAGACCTCCAGACCTCTCTGCTAGAGCAGTTCGTTGATTTTGGCCGGGTCAGACTGGTCGATCTATACCGGGAAATGGCAGACTTGCTGCTGTCCCAGGGGCGAGTGCTAGAGGCGCAGCAGGTGCTAGAACTGCTCAAAAAACAGGAGCTGCAGGACTACACCCGAAACCAAAGCGATCGCCCCGACTTGAGCTTAAACAATATTGAGGCTGAGATTCAGGCCGAGTACGGAAGCTTAATCGCCTTTGGGCAGCGGGTA
This sequence comes from Cyanobacteria bacterium P01_H01_bin.119, assembly GCA_039177155.1. Lineage (GTDB taxonomy): Bacteria > Cyanobacteriota > Cyanobacteriia > Phormidesmidales > Phormidesmidaceae > JBCBZT01. The sequence goes on along the minus strand of JBCDFX010000027.1, from coordinate 10,319 downwards.
TCCCAGTGTCAGCAGGAGAACTGCGGAGATTTGCCTCAGCTAACGGCTCAGCTCAACGAACTGACGACTCAGTTCAACCAGTCTCTAGCACGTTTTGAGACTCAGGCCCGAGCTGAGACGGCTGAAGATAGCGCCATGTTGGCGACAGAAGATTTTCGACGAGCTGCCTTTGATATCGTTGAGGCTGAGCCAGGGACGGTATTGATCTATCCCTTAATCTTGGAAGATAAGCTGTGGCTGCTTTGGGCTGGGGCCGGAGGCGTCCTTAAAAGCTACGAAGTCGATATTAGTCAGGCCGAGGTTACCAACGCGGTTTTGCGCTTTCGGCAACTGCTCAATACCCCCAACTCCGATGTTGCTGAACTAGAAGACGTCGGTAAGACCCTTTACAACTGGTTTATTCAGCCTATTGAGGATGAACTCGACCAAAACGCCGTGGGGAATCTTGTCTTTTCTCTCGATCGCGCTGCTCGCTATATTCCTATGGCTATGCTCCATGATGGCGAACACTATTTGATTGAAAAGTACGCCGTATCGACCGTACTATCTGCCGATTTGACCGATACCAGCGAGCGGTTTGCGGATACAACAGAGGATATGACCGTGCTGGCCATGGGAACTTCTGAGGCGGTAGGGGGTTTTCAACCTCTGCCCAATGTTGAAGATGAACTCAACTCCATTGTGTTGACCGACCGCGCAGACCAAGAGGGTATCTATGCCGGGCAGGTTTTCTTAAACGGCGAATTTGACTTTTCAACACTGCAGCTTAATTTACTTAATAGTCGGGTGCTGCATTTGGCCACCCACGGCGAGTTTAATCCCGGCCAGCCCGAAGATTCTTATCTGCTGTTGGGCACCGGAGAGCAGCTTAGGCCACCAGATATTGACCTACTAACCAGTCAGTTGCGCAATACTCATCTGGTAGTGCTCTCGGCCTGTGAGACCGGACTGGGTGGTAGAAACGCTGATGGCATCGAGATTAGCGGGGTTAGCTACTATTTCATCAATAGCGGAGCTAAGGCCGTTGTCGCCTCTCTCTGGCAGGTAAACGACAATAGCACCAGCTTGCTGATGCAGCGCTTTTATCAACTGCTGGCCTCTGGGGAACTAACTAAGGCAGAAGCCCTACGCCAAGCCCAGCTCAGTCTGCTCTACAACGAAGAGACTGAGACTCGTTTGAGCGCTAGTCGAAGCGGATCTGGGCCTAATTCACAAAGGGGAATTGGGATAGCGACGGCCTCAGACGGCGAGTCTACCGGTTCAAGCTATCAGCACCCCTACTATTGGGCTCCCTTCGTTCTGATCGGTAATGGATTGTAATCTTGCTGGGGCAATTTGTGAAAAGTCCAATTTACTTTTCAGTTTTAGATCGCTATGCTGCCAGATTAAAGGAAGCAAAATAATCGATAAAAAAGACCAATAGACCTGATTGAAGATATGGCCAACCGATGTGGCTAAAGCAGTAGGTCAGCCGCTAGGATTGCGTTTCAGCCGAGGGAGTCTCTAGGGGAATCACTTTGGCGCTTGCAGGCTTAACCGATCCATTCTGCTTACCGTTGTCCCGCTTAAAGCTAATATCCCGGTTTGTAAACTGAGGCAAAATTTCTTCGGTAAATGCCTCTGCCGCCTTGGATCGATAGCGATTGGAATTGGCAATCACCGATAGGGTGCGATTAACCACTACAGAGTCGATTTGCGCCCGGTGCAGCATCCCCATTTGCAGCTCTTTCTCAATGGCCGAAATGGACAAAAAGGCCACCCCTAATCCAGACTGAACCGCATTTTTAATTGCCTCAATAGAGTTGAGTTCCATTTCAATGCTCAGCCGCCGAGTTTCGATGCCGCTGCGGGTCAACACCTGGTCAATCACCTTGCGAATGGTGGACTGAGAATCAAGGGCAATAAATTTCAGCTTGTAGAGATCTTCCCGCTGAATTTTGTCCTTACTTGCGAGAGGATGGAAAACAGGCATCACCAGAGCCAGTTCGTCCTCAGCATAGGGGATAATCTCCAAAGCCTCCTGCAGCTCCGGTGGAACCTCACCACCAATAATGGCTAAGTCAATCTGACCGTTGGCCACACTCCAGGAAGTTCGCCGGGTGGAGTGGACATGGAGCTGCACCGCCACGTCGGGATAGTGCTGACGGAAGAGGCCAATCATCCGAGGCAGTAGATAAGTCCCGGTGGTTTGGCTAGCGCCCACAATTAGGGTACCGCCCTGGAGATTTTGCAAATCTTCTAGGGCGCGGCACGTCTCCTGGCACAGGCTCAAGATGCGATCGCCGTAGCCCAGCAGCAGGTGCCCCGCTTCTGTCAGCTGTGCCCGCCGTCCGCCACGGTCGAACAGGGGAACATCCAGTTGGCGCTCTAGGTTTTGCACCTGCAAGCTGACGGCAGGTTGCGACACATAGAGACTATCAGCCGCCCGCTTAAAGCTCCCCTCTGCCGCAATTGCCTTGAGGATACGAAGCTGATCCAGGGTGAAAGGAAGGTCAGACATACTGTGCTTAACCCAAAAGCGACAACAAACTTGTCAGGTCTATAACCATAGCTGCCACCGTTGAAAATAACTACTTAAAGTAACTGCCGTCGGGCGAAGCAACTCAATCAGCGATCGCTTCATAGGGCAATCAAGTCTTATCGGCTTGCGCACCGCTTATGTATAAGCCAGTCGATACAGCCCATATCTATGTGCGCTGTTAACAAATCGCTATGCACTCTTTAGCGTACTGGTTAACCGTCTCGCTGGGACAAAACTTAGAAAAAACCTTAAATTTTTGTGAACTCGCTCGCCAGTGACGACGAACATTAGCACAAAACGTCGGCAAAATTTACTGGCGATTAACGGCTCGCGATAGCCATAGGGAAGCCACAATCGCTACAAAATGGGCGGCAATCGTATTGATATTAGCCTGAACGATAAAAATGTCTAGCGGCTGGACAAACTGGGTCACATTACCCGCATTAAAGAACGGCGTTCCCTGTGGTTGGGAAAGGGATTTTGCCAATAGTGCACCAATAATGGCCTCTCCCCCGAGCAAGGTTAACAGCATTCCAATCAAACTGATGATTAAGCCAATTTGCAAAACCTGCATCGCATCCTTTGGCTTAGGCCGTTTATCCGGGTTGGCCGTGCGGAGCTGCTTAGCAAGGCGAGTATAGCGGTAGGCCCAGTAGGTGCCGATATAGAGGGCAACTAAACCTGCTACGGCCAGCACTAACCCGGCACCAGTACCTGGGTTACCCTGTCCCCCGGAGCGGACGCTCAGGCTCGCTACCGAAAATAGCAGCACCAAGCTAGAAACTACTGCCAGCACTGCTTGAGTCCAAAAGCTCACCCAGCCCCATCGCCGAAACGCATTGGCGATGCGACGAATGGCCGGGGGAAGGGAATAGTCGAGTTCTCCTGTCATAGGCCCATCTTAGATCAACTCAAGAACCTGAATGGGGTGGCTCGCCGGACAACAAGCTGCCCGTTGACGGCTTATTTCAAGCATTTATAGCGTTGGTCAGATCGCTTACCGCACGCACTTGACATCGCTGGAGTGGTTGGCGCAGAAGCACTCTGACTCGCAGCCTCGTCCTAACCGTCCGTTCGGCTGCTACAAAGCCCTATTTAACTGCTGTTGTTAGCCTCTATCTAGAGACTGATTTAGCCCCTGTAAATTCTTGTCAATATTAAGTGAGGCGGTACGACCTTAGTCGGGTTTCAAACTCGCAGCAAGCATGGGGAGGCATCGTCGCTCTACGTGAAATATCGACTCGCGTTGACTAGCCTGATTCCCAATGGCACAGACTGACAACAGCGTTTTGTTTCGAGGTGGGATTTAGCTTATCGACTCAGAATTTGACGCTCATCCGTACAACTTACTGGATTCAAAAACGCTGTATGGCTGTTATGTCACCTTTTTCTGATATTCGAGTTTAAAACTGAAATAGTGATAATCATTCTGGGAAAGCTGCGAGAGAACTCATTTTTTTTGATTGACTTTCGATTTGTCTTTGGTGGGGCTTGTTCTCGGCAACAGCCTGCCCTCAAGACCTGTTCTCAATATCTGCTTCCCTGTCTATGCCTGCCCAGCTTAAGCCAAAGCTACGGCTGCCGGGCACTGCTCACAGTCAACATCTACTTTTTTCTTATCGTCATGACCTTTAAGCCCACAACTTGCTATTACGCCAACACCAGCGATCGCCTGCAGGTTGCTCGCATTGCTGATGTACCTGACTGGTATTTTGAGCGAGTTATTTTCCCCGGTCAGCGGTTAATGTTTGATGCTCCGCGTCAAGCCCACCTCGAAATCTTCATCGATCAGATGGACCGGGCGATCTTAACCGAGCGAATTGCCTGCGGAGACTTAGAAGTACAGAACGGTCGGGAATTAGCTGGTTCAATCAGCTAAATCTCTTTTACGCTTAACGAACCAGTCTTCTCTTAGCGAGTTAGCCTGACCGAATCAATCTCTCTATTCAGATGGCTGCGGTGAGAGAACCGAACCCACTGCACTAGCCGAGTTTGCTAGGCTATGCCTACGGAAATCATATAAACCGTTAGGCCGCATTTTGGAGAGGGTTGAAGATGGCTGCCACTGACTTCAAAGATTACTACAGCGTTTTGGGGGTCAGTAAGTCTGCCAGTGCCGATGAGATTAAGCGAGCTTATCGTAAGCTCGCTCGAAAGTATCATCCGGATGTTAATCCAGGGGATCAAGCGGCAGAAGCGAAGTTCAAAGAGGTTTCTGAGGCGTACGAAGTTCTCTCCGACGCAGATAAGCGTAAAAAATATGATCAGTTCGGTCGCTATTGGCAGCAGGCCGATCGAGCTGGGGGCTACACGGGTAGCCCATCGGATTTTGGCGGCTTTGACTTTGGCGCATACGGCAGCTTCGAGGAGTTTATCAACGAACTATTAGGCCGCATGGGCACCGGGTCATCCGGTGGCACTCGCGGCTATAGTAACTACCGCACGTCTCGCGGTAGCGGCTTTGGCGGTGGCTTTTCAGGCTTTGGCAACGGCGGCGGTGCCCAGTCTGCCGGTGCCACCAACTTCGATCAAGAAGCAACCCTTTCACTGACATTATCTGAAGCTTTTAGCGGTACCCAAAAGCGGCTGAGAATCGGCAATGACGTTGTTGAAGTGCGGATTCCGCCTGGTGCTAAACAGGGCAGCAGGATCCGACTGCGCGGCAAAGGTCAAATTAATCCCTACACTCAGCAGCCAGGGGATATTTATTTGGTGGTTAGTCTGTTAAATCATGATTTCTTCCAGTTTGAGGGAGACAATCTGGTGTGCGAGGTTCCTATTGCCCCTGATGAGGCAGTGCTTGGCAGCAAAATTGATGTTCCTACGCCAGACGGCTTGGTGACGGTCAATGTCCCCGCTGGAGTTCGCTCTGGACAGTCACTGCGGCTACGGGGCAAGGGCTGGCCCGATCGTAAGGGGGGACGAGGAGATCAGTTTGTGCGTATGATTATTTCCCCGCCGAAAAACTTAAGTTCGGAGGAGCGATCGCTGTATGAAAAAATTCGCGACGCTCGCAGCCAAGATCCCCGCAGCCAGCTAAAGCAGATTAAGTTCTAAGCGTCAGGTTTCAAATTGAATAGGATTTATACCCCAGCATTATCAGTGAATTGGAGCCCGTTTAAGACCTGCTTGAAAAATGGTAAATAGTCGGCCTGGTTGGCGGTGCGCGCTATGCCCATCACAATGCAGACCGCGCCTAGGCGTTGAATGCATCCCTGACACTGCATTACAACGCTTTGCAGCGCCTGATCTCGATAGGTAAAGGCATCGAGTCGGGCCGGATGGCCGTCAATCACTAGCGTTGCCTCTGTCAGAGCAGCAAGAACTTCGCCGCCGCCCGCCGTTAGCTGCTGCTGCTTAAGGGCCACTGCGATCGCTTGAAAGTTGGTCGTCTCCTCTGGGGTTGGAACCGTCTTAACCAGCAGTTGAGGCTCCGCCATCTCCCCAACAGATGCGGAAATTGGTCCCAAGAAAATATCTGTGCTGCCGCTGGCCTGAGAGCGAAATGGGTCACGCCGCCAGCCCTGAGGCAGCTTTAAAATCATCGGACTATACTCGCAGGAGCAGCTTAACCAATCCATAATGGAGTTTAAGTTGATAAGACTACAGATGGGAGCGATCGCTTAGCATCCTAACAAGACAATTTAGGAGTGGGATCTGATAAAGCGGGTTTCAGGTAAAAAAGACGATTTGTTTTTATAGTTAATTTGTACTAAAAGGGTGGATCGCTTTACAATAAGTTCGGTAAGACAGGTGAACCCATCGGCTATAAAACCCGTCATCTTAATCAGTGGGTTTATTTGACTAAATCGAAAGTTCAACTGAATCGGAATTAAAGCGACTACAATTCTACGGAGATTGTGCCATGCGCTCTGACGGTGCTTACCCTTCCCAATCTGGTTCCCTGGTGATGTTAAAGAACCTGCTGTCGATGATTTCCGGCGGTGTCGTTGTGGTAGCGCTACTGGCTGCGCTAGGCATCTGGCGATCGGGTGGACGCTTTTTTCAGGGACTAATGATGATGGTGCAGCCTCCGCCCCCCACCCAGCAGGTGGACGTTCGCTCCATTGTGGTGCAGCAGATTCGCGGCGCGAGTGAGTTAACGACTGCCGTCTTTGCCATGGAAGCAGTCGTGCCGAGTACTAGCGATCGCACCCTGGGCGGCTACGTTATCGGTCGCACCAATTTGCTTTACATTGCCTACGGCGAAGTCAGGGCCGGCGTGGATTTGAGCGAACTATCCTCAGACGCCGTTGTGATGACTCCAGATGGCATCGAAGTTACCCTGCCGCCGCCCCGCATCCTAGACAGTAAAGTTGACGTGGGGCGCTCCAGCGTTTACGACTACGATCGCGGCTTTTTAGGACTTGGCCCCGACCAAGGCCCGCAGCTGCAAGACTTTGCTCAAGAACAGGCCCTTGAAAAAATTGTGGCCTCTGCCTGTGCTGAGGGTATTCTTCAGGAAGCTAATCAGCGAGCCGAGCAGGCCGTTGGTCAACTGTTAGCCACGGCGGGCTATGAGACCTTTACCGTAAACACCCAGCCGCCAGCTACGGATATTTGCTTGGCTGGGACGCCTTGACCTTTCTGCGATTTAACGCATGCCATCCAAAGCGGCCCTTTGCAACCTCCGCTACGATAGAAAGCGGCATAGAAGTAAGCAATCTGGCGCTGTATAGGCCCTGCACTTACGCTGTTGTCGTTGAAAAATAGATTGGCAAGAAAACTGTGGCAGTTAAACCAGATTGGCTTCGGGTAAAAGCCCCCCAGTGGCAGCGCATTGGCGATGTAAAAGCCGTACTGCAAGACCTGGGGCTGAACACAGTCTGTGAAGAGGCGTCCTGCCCCAATATTGGCGAGTGCTTTAATGCCGGAACCGCCACCTTTTTGATTATGGGGCCAGCCTGCACCCGCGCCTGCCCCTACTGCGATATCGATTTTGAGAAAGCGCCTAAAGCTTTAGACCCCAGCGAACCGGTGCGTTTGGCCCAGGCAGTTCAGCGGATGCGGCTAAATCATGTGGTTATCACGTCGGTTAACCGCGACGATTTGCCCGATGGGGGAGCCTCTCAGTTTGTGCGCTGCATTGAAGAAATTCGTATCGTCTCACCCCAAACCACTATTGAGGTGTTGATTCCTGATTTATGCGGCAGCTGGGACGCCTTGAAGATCATTCTCTCTGCTCGTCCGGAGGTGCTTAACCACAATACAGAAACCGTGCCGCGCCTCTACCGTCGGGTGCGCCCTCAGGGAAACTACGAGCGATCGCTCGCCTTACTTCAGCGCAGCCGCGACATTGCGCCCCAAGTTTATACCAAGTCGGGAATTATGGTGGGCCTGGGTGAAACCGATGACGAAGTGCGACAGGTGATGGCCGATCTGCGTCAGGTCGACTGCGATATTCTAACCATCGGGCAGTATCTTCAGCCCAGCCCCAAACATCTAGCGGTGCAGGCATTTATCACCCCAGAGCAGTTTGACCACTGGCGTATTCAGGGAGAAGCCACGGGCTTTTTGCAGGTGGTGTCTTCTCCCCTAACCCGCAGCTCTTACCACGCAGAAGAAGTGCGACGACTTATGACCCAATATCCCCGTTAGTTTGACGCACGATTGGCACCGGGCGTTTGCTTGGCCAATGCCACTGCTGCTCCCGCATCCACCAGTCCCCAGCCAAAGTAATATTCTTCTGGTGAAACGGGTTCTGGAAAGCTAAAGATACCTGTAGGACGCAAAATCTGACTATCGATTGCGGTGCCCAGTCCAATTTCAGATTGCAGACGGTATTGATTGCTTTCTGCCTGGGTAATCGCCAGGCCGCTGTAGGTGGCGGTAGACTGCAAAATGTCCATCACCTGAGTGCGGCTGAGGTCGCGGTTGGCCGCCAGTACCAGAGCGGCAACTCCGGCAGTGGCGGGAGATGAAAAGGACGTGCCCTGCACCTGCACGTAGGAACCTAGCGGGTCAGCCCCAAGCCCCCAAGCCTGAGTGGGCTGATCTAGCCCGTCCCAGAATCCTGATACCCAGGTGCCGCCTGTGGTGAAAATACCAAAGACGGGCAGATCGCTCAGATCGCCGCCGGGCGCAACCACATCCAGCCCGCCGCCATAGCTGCTGTAAGCTGTGCGGTTGCCGTCAATTGTGGTAGCGCCCACGGAAATCACGCCGGGAATAGCGGCGGGAAAGCCCACACCGTCTAAGCTTTCGTTGCCTGCCGAGGCGACAATCACCAGGTCAGGATACTGATCGAGCACCGCCAGCACCTGATCGGTGAGCTCTCGATCGGGCAGCAGCCCGCCTAGGCTGAGGTTAATCACGTCTGCCCCCCGATCGGCAGCGTAGCCAATAGCCTCGACCAGAGCCGCCGTGGTGATTTCACCCCCGAGGCCAAACACTCGAATGGGCAAAATTTGCGCTCTGGGGGAGACCCCTACCGCGCCGCGATCGCTGGCTGGGTTTGCCGCTACCACGCCGCTGGCCCACGTCCCGTGGAATTCGGCCATAATATCGCTCTGAATCCAGCGACGGATCAGATTGGCAACCTCCCGCTCGCTCATCTCGGGTCGTTCAGCCTGCACAAACCAGGCGATACCGTCATAGGTGGCTAAAATTTCGGCATCTGACAGGGTAAAGGTGTTGTGCAAATCTTCGGTAAGTAAATCAATTTCGGCTTCACTGATGCGGGTATCGCCGTCCCCTGCGACGCAAAACTCCTCTACGCAGGTCACTTCAGGGTTAGAAAAATCCCAGCCGTGGACTTCGCCGGGGAGACGATTGGCCTGAGTCTCTGGCACGGTATATAGGTTGTTGGCCAAATCGGGGTGATCCCACTGGATCAGGCTATCGATTACTGCCACAACTACCCCTTCACCTTCTGTTCCCTGTTCCCAAGCTTCGATAGCGTTTACGTCGGTGCGGGGCTGGCGATCGCCGCGAAAGGCGCTGCTATCTAAATGCCAGTGCAGGGGGAAAAAGTCGGTCTCTACAGGCTGATCGTCCTGGGCCGGGAGGCGGGAGAGCCAGTCATCCATATTGGCCTGAGTCGTGGAAGCATTCAAAGAACTGGCGCCGTTAGGATTGGCCCGAAACGGCACCGTTTGCACAAAGTTGGGGGTTGCTGACTGCACTCCAGTCACATCATTAAGCTGGTTGGCAGCGCTCAAGACTCGGAGCCCATCGCCGTTGCGGGAGCGCACCAGGTAGCGATTTTGGGTGAACTGGATAGGACGAATAACCTCCAATCCATAGCGGTTGAGGGTCAGTTGAACCTGGCTTTGGGGCGCATCGGGCTCGAAGCTCACCACAATTTGATTGGGCAGCACAATGGTCGATTCGGTGTCCGTGCGGCTTAGAACGGGCAGAATGGACTCTACGTAGGGCTGCTGCAGTCGTGATTCTACAGCAGCGGTGAGTTCAGCGTTGACGCCGGGGAGTTGAATAAGGGCGTAGCGACTGCCCAAGGGCTGGAGGGTAACGTCCAACGGTTCGCCAGAGTCACTGGCAGAGTCACCCGTGGAACCACTGGGGCCACCCCGGACCCCAGGCAGCGGCTGACCCGATAGGGCCGCCTCTAGCTGCTGATAAGACGAAAAGCCACCCCGCAGTCCTACGGTTTGAGGGGCGAGCTGAACCGCAATTTGATCCTGGCGCAGGGTGAGGGGTACCCGCTGGCCATAAAAGGTGTAGTAAATTTCCCCGCTGCTTTGGGCATGGGCGGCTTGAGGAGATAGGGGCGCGATCGCGCGATCGCCTAGGCTCGACGGAATGGCGACCGATGTACCGAGTAAAACACCACTCATCA
>JBCDFX010000026.1:0-18476 GCA_039177155.1 Cyanobacteria bacterium P01_H01_bin.119 | reverse complement strand
GTTTGAGCGGTTGACTGAGCGCATGAACCAGTTTTATTGCCCACTCGTTCAACAGCTTCAATCAAGGCAACTCTTTTCCTCTGCTTAAAGTGACAGAAGAGGGATAGAAGCAATTGGACTCGCAGCCTCGTCCTAATCGTCCGTTCGGCTACTGTAGCTTTGGTCAGATTGCTCACCGCACCTGGTATTGCTGGAGCGGTTGATATAAGGGCAATCTAACTCGTAACCCGTCAAAACCTTTCGGCGGATTGCGATAGAAAATAGCTTCCTACTGTAAGCTGCTTGACTCTCCAAAACTGGTGATGGGTAGCCCGCAAAAGATTTGAGTCGAGCTAGGACAGCAGGCGATAGGCATCAACCCCCAAGGTCTGGCCTAACTGCAGCAGTTGATTTAATAAACTGAGGTCTTGATCTGAGGGAGGCAAAGGCCCAGCAGGTTGATCATCAGCCGCTGCCGGGCTAAATTGACCGTTGAATTTTGGCAGAAGCTTTTCACTGAGATACTGAATATAAAGTTCTTGGGCGCGATCGAGAGACAGATCTAGCTTGAACAAATCTCCTAAGGCCCTTAGCCGCTTTAGCCAGGCGATATCTTCTGTAGCAGAGTCGGCTTCAAAGCGGTGGAGAAATTGCCAAAGCCCCCGTAAAATCAATCGCTCTAGGATAATTTTGGCCTCCGGCAGCTTAAGCTGACAGCTGAAATGGCTGGTCTCAGCCGCGATCGCCTCTAGTTCACCGATATGGTCGATCCCCATCTGTAAGCAGTCGCTATCGAGGTCGCTGGTTTCTCGCTCCAGTGCCCCTATGGACGTTAGCGCTCGGTGGGTAAGGGCAATGTCTGCCGCCACCTGAAGAGCCTGAGGCACAGGTAGACGATCGCGGTGGTAGGCCATCAGCACGCCGTAGTTGTCCCGGTAGACCTGGGTGTAGAGCTGGTTAAGTCCGGTTAGGGTCTCCTGGTTGAGCGACTGCATAATGCGATGGCGCTCTTCGGCAAACAGGTCTTGCAGGCTGTAGGCGCGATCGCCAAAATGCTGATTCATCGCCAGAATCACTTGGGCAGCGCTAGCCTGGCCTAGGGCTGTAAACAACTTTTCCTTAGCCTGGGTGTAGGCCAATCGTCCGGTGAAGCGCTGCAGGCAGCAGTGGAAATCCCATCCTCCCAGGTGCAGTACAGCAAAGACTAAATCTACCGTTTCGCGGGTGATTTCAGATATAAGCTGTAGCTGCCCCGTCGCCAGGGTCAGAGAGCCCATGCGCTGGAGCTGGTAGTCGAGCTGGCGCACGGTGTAGCAGTAAACCTGCTGTTCGCGGTGGTAAGCGGTAAACAGGGAGCTAATGGCATAGTGGGCCGCCACCTGCTCTAGCCCGACTTGGGACGATGTGACCAACTGCCGGTAAACCCCAGCCCCCGTTTTAAACTGCCCTACGTTGCTCGGTGCTTTTTCTAGCCGCGCGACAAAATCCGCCTCTAGCCGCACACCGCACACCTCCCCGGCGAGCTCAATGGCACGTCCGGCGTAGCGCAAAATTTGGGTGCCTTCCGGTCGAGAAATTTCTTCAAAGAACCAGCCGCAGCTGGTGTACATCAGCAGGGCGTGACGCTGCATTTCCAATAAACGCAGGGCGTCGGTGCGCTCCGCTGAGGTGAGCTGATGGTGCTGATGAACCGCAAAAAACTGATCCAAGCTGCGATCGCTGCGATCGCGAATTACTGCTACATAGGCGTTTCGCGCCTGCCAGGGATGCTTGAGCAACCTGGCACCGTGGGCCTCATAGACCTCGATCAGCTGATCCCGCAGCCAGTCGAGGGCGTCTCGCAGCGGTCGCCGCCACCGCTGATGCCAAACGTCACCGCCGCCGCAGCCACAGTCGTCCTGCCAGCGATCGACACCGTGGGAGCAGCTCCAAGCGGTAACGGGCTTAAGTTCGACCTCCCAGGTGGGCGGATTCAAGCTTAGGTAGTGGGCATAGTTGCTGATATGCCAGCCGCGCTGTTCAAAGGCTTGGGTTACCGCATAGGCTAGGGTTTTTTCTGCCCCGTGACGGTGGTGGCCGAAGGTTTCACCATCGGTGGCTACCGAAATCAGCTGGGTCGGACGATGATCCCCGCGGACAGCCTGCTCCAATCGACCTGCAAAATAGTCGGATTGGCTCAGCACATCGTTAAAGCCCATATCCCGCGAAATGGGCCCGTCATAGAAAAATATATCGACATGCCGACGGGGCAGTCCCGCCTGAGCCGGCGGCAAAAAGCAGCGGTAGGGGCGCGTGGGATCGATCTGACCACCGCCAACTTCTAGCCAGTCTTCTGCAGACTGACCATCGATGGTGAGTGGGCGACAGCGCTGCGCTTGGGACGGGGCCAAAATAATAAATTGGATGCCCTCATCGGCTAAAACCTCCAGGGTCGGATAGTCCACAGCAGTTTCCGCCAGCCACATGCCTTCGGGATCGCGACCAAACCGCATCTGAAAATCGGCCTTACCCCAGCGAATTTGAGTCACCTTATCCCGCTGGTTTGCCAGGGGCAAAATGATGTGATTGTATGCCTGGGCGATCGCGTTGCCGTGACCCTCTAGGCGATCGCAGCTTCGACGGTCGGCGTCCAAGATCCGCTGATAAGTCTCCAAATCCTGACGCTCTAGCCAGCTCATCAGGGTCGGGCCAATATTAAAGCTGATGTATTCGTAATTGTTGACGATGCGAACGATCTCGCCCTGATCATTTAGCACCCGGGCGAACGCATTCGGACGATAGCACTCGTGCAAGATACGCTCGTTCCAGTCGTGAAAAGGGGCTGCACTAGGCTGACGCTCAATGGCGTTGAGATCGGGATTCTCACGGGGCGGCTGATAAAAATGACCGTGAATGCAGAGATACACGCCTGTAGTCTGCAGGGAACGTTGCCTAGCTTGGGCATCGATCCCCATCGCCGAAGACGCCCACGGGGGCTGTTTTGGCATAGACGGCTGGACAGCGGGTATAAACATTTGGGGATCACTCATAAATCGTTTAAGGGAGCAGCAATCAGGAATTGCTCGTTAGCACTAAGCTGCTGGAGTCAAAACTTTCACTTAAGATCAATCGGGTTTGGCAGTGAGAATGGCTTGAATGCTGGTCGTACCTGTGATTATCTGTTCAGGGACAACTTGTTTAGTGACGATCTATCTAAATCAATTAGCTTCAGAACTGATTTTTAGAAGATGATGGATAGCTCAATCTTCTAAAGCGGCAATTTTCTGCTAGAGCAAAGCTTGAGGCATTGGATGCAGGAGGGCATTGGATGCAGACTGAAGCGAGCTGCGATCGCAATGGAATAAGTACCTAAAATTTAGAGAACTCCTCGGCAGCCATCTCTGAGCGCAAACGAGATTTCAAGATACTTTGCCTTCTGTAACTGTTGACAACAAAACAACACAGCCCTCTCATAAATAAGGTGCTCAAGCATTATTCATTAAGTCAAGGCCGAAGTAGGTTTTGCTCATATACCGAGTTAAACGCTTAAGGGGATTAGTAACAGCTTGCCCTTCGAGGGATTTATCGAGTCCCAGCAAATGAGTCAATTCGCTGTTAAGCAGCCGGGGCTAAACCGGCAGCAGCGATCGCTGACAGGGCGGACAGACGGCATGAATTGTCAGCTGACAGTCTAAAAGGTGATAGCCAGACTTTTCGGCTGTTTTGATGCCCGCCTTTAGTACCGAGTCATTTTTGAACTCGATCGTTTTATTGCAGCGAACGCAAATCAAATGATGGTGATGATGGGGGGCAGGCTGATTTATCTCATAGCGCTTATGGCCCTCTGCCAGCTCTAGCTCTCGCAGAATACCCATGCGGGCCAGCAGCTTTAAATTTCGATAAATAGTAGACAGACTGACTTTTTCTCCCTCTGTCGCTAGGACATCGCGCAAATCTTCGGCGCTTAAATGCTCTCCCTCAGGAAGATTCTGAAACGTGTTGAGCATAATCTCGCGCTGGGGCGTCATCCGCCATCCGCGTTCATTCAGTTCAGCTTTTAAGGCAGCAGCAGTGTAGGCAACCATGGCTACTCTCCAGCAATAAGCTATTCATATTGAGAATACTACTGAGAATTTTGCCTTTTTGCAAGAAAACCTGCTTATTGAGAACTGCTTTGATTAAAGCAGCGCTATTTAAGGACTGATGACAGTCTCTAGTTAACTGCGTCGGGATTAGCTGTATTGGGCGGACGCGTTGCGATCCCCAGCCGCAATCCTTCAACCTGGCGCAATCTGTCCATTACCGCTATGACCTGCCCATGGGTCACCGATTCGTCGGCCTGCAAAACGACCCAAGTAGATTGCTCTGTTGTCATAAGCTGCCTAACCGCCTCAGATAGGCTGACTGGCTCAATCGGATTTTGATTCAGAAAAATACTGCCATCGGCTCGGATGCTAACCACAATTTGCAAACTGGGCTGGGGATCAGCGGTGGCGGCGGCGGGCAGATTGACTGGAATGCCTTCTCCCTGGGTCATAAATAAGGTAGACACCACAAAAAAGGTCAGCACGGCAAAGAGCACATCGATCATCGGCACAATATTGATCTGTCGCGATCGCGGTGGATCGTCAGGCAGCTTCATCGCCTATTTCTCCAGTCGGACGGCATACCATTGGAGGGTTTGTCCCGGCGCGATGGTCAACTCACAGGCATTCTCTACTAAGTACTCAGCCTGGGCCTCAGCGGTGTCAAACTTTTGAACGTCCTTGGGCAGATCAACAGTGAGTGTTGTCAGCACCTCAACTAGCTTTGCTCTCAATTCATCGGGGGTAAAGAATGCTTCAGCTTCGCCCGGGGTAAGCAGGACGAACATGTCTTCTTGATACATCAATGCATCAGCCACAGCGGTGGTACCTCATCTTTTGAGCCCCTTTTATCCTATAGCAACCCAGGGTTTTGCTCTCAACTAATGGCACGCCCCGTATGCTGAGATCAGCGGCGCGATCGCGGCGAATGGCCCGAGGGCATCGGCAGCTTTCAGGCCGTTAAGCCCAATGATTAAACCCCATTTATGATGGCTCAACGATCGTCCATCTCAGTTGATGATGTTAGGATGGATACAAGATTCACCCAAATCCCGACCGATTTACCGGACAATGCCAGGAATCTTTAAAAACTGACGAGATTTTGGTGAACGGTCGGTTCTTTCGTCATCATCACTACATCAGACGTTGCAGTTGCCAACTCCCATGGTTCAGACCCCTGTTAAACCCAACCCCAATCTGACTAAGAAAAAGCGTCCTTCTAAATTAGAGGGCATTAAAGAGCGCAGTAATTTTTTGCGTGAGCCTGTTGCGACAGAGATTTTAGAGGATACGACCCATTTTTCGGATGAAGCGATTCAGATTCTCAAGTTTCATGGCTCCTACCAGCAAGATAATCGCGACAACCGAGTCAAGGGGCAAGAGCGGGACTATCAGTTTATGCTGCGGACGCGCAATCCCGGCGGATTTATTGCCCCGGAGCTGTATCTGGCGATGGATGAGCTGAGCGATCGCTTCGGAAACCATACCCTGCGCGTAACCACCCGTCAGGGCTTTCAAATTCACGGCATTCTCAAAAAGAATTTAAAGGAAACCGTTGCCACCATCGTTCAAAATATGGGGTCTACACTGGGGGCCTGCGGGGATCTTAACCGTAATGTGATGGCTCCTCCGGCCATGTACAAAAATCGCCCAGACTATATGCTTGCCCAGCAGTATGCCGACAATATTGCTGATCTGCTCAGCCCCCAAACCGAGGCGTATTACGAAATTTGGCTCGATGGCGAAAAGGCAATCACCGCTGAAGAAGCACCGGAAGTTGTGGCGGCGCGCCAGCGAAACAGCAACGGTACGCTGATTCATAAGGGCGAGGAGCCCATTTACGGCACTTACTATATGCCCCGCAAGTTTAAGTGCGCGGTAACGGTGCCGGGCGATAACTCTATTGATATCTACACCCAAGATGTCACCTTAGTTGTGATGCTGGATGAGAACAGCGAACTCCAAGGCTTCAACGTTCTGGCAGGGGGCGGCATGGGCCGCACCCACAATAAAGAAGACACATTTGCGCGCATGGCCGATCCGATCGGCTATGTCGATAAAGCAGACGTTTACGACTTGATAAAGGCCATTGTGGCAACCCAGCGGGACTATGGCGATCGCACCAATCGTCGCCATGCCCGGATGAAGTATTTACTCCATGACTGGGGCGTTGAGCAGTTTCGTGAGGTGCTAAAGGGCTATTTTCGTAAGCCGCTAGAGCCGTTTAAGGCGCTGCCCGAATGGAAATATCAAGACTATTTAGGCTGGCACGCCCAGGGCGACGGCAAGCTGTTTTTGGGGATTTCCATTGAAAACGGTCGAGTTCACGACAACGGCAAACTTCAGCTCAAAACGGCACTGCAGGAGATTGAGCGGCGGTTTCATTTACCCATGCGGCTGACTGCCAACCACAATGCCGTCCTTTATGACATCAATCCGGCGGACAAAGACGAGATTCAGCAGATCTTGGATCGCTGCGGTGTGCTGGCCCCTGACGCCATCGATCCCCTGGTGCGCTTTGCCATGGCCTGCCCGGCGCTGCCCACCTGTGGGCTAGCGGTAATCGAGTCTGAGCGAGCTATTCCCGGTATTTTAGACCGGCTGCGATCGCTGCTCAAGCGTCTTGGGTTGGGCAACGAGCACTTTGTTGTGCGGATGACGGGCTGCCCCAACGGCTGCGCCCGTCCCTATATGGCAGAGCTGGGCTTTGTGGGCAGCGCCCCCGATGCCTATCAGCTTTGGCTGGGCGGTTCGCCGAATCAAACCCGCCTGGCCCAGCCGTATATGCAAAAGCTTAAGGTGAGTGAGCTAGAGGCCGAATTGGAGCCAATTTTTGCCTACTTTAAGCGCGATCGTGCTGTCGGCGAGAGCTTTGGCGACTTTTGCAGCCGGGTTGGCTTTGAGGCTCTGCGTGAATTTACCGCAAATTATCAACCGTTAGCCACCGGCCAAAAGCCCAATCGCAGCCGTCATCGCATTGGTGTCTCTACCGGCACCTATGACGCCCTCAAAGCCGCCGTCGGACAGCAGGGACGCCCCATGACGGAAATTGCTGAAGATGCGATCGCTGCCTACCTCAAGCAGTTAAGCTAACGCTGAAAGCCCCTAAATTTCTTGACCTTAAAGGAATTATTGGCTTATTTTCCCCAAACTTTCTCCTAGAACGGGCTGTAGGGGGCTATGGGGCGTTGCATCAGCCCTGTGGGCTGCCTGTAAATTCTCTGAGTTGGATAGCAACTCGCTGAAGGGTTCGGGCAGGTTGCGAGTCAGGTTGCTTTTTTGCCAACCACTCCAGCGATACTGGATGGAGCGCAAAATCTGACCAAGGCTATATTATTAAAAATCTCTTTAAGCTCGATTGAAAGAGCTTATTCCAGTAAGATTCCCGGCTAAGATTAGGCCCAGCTAGAGCTCTTAGCCCATGGTCGATGTTGTGTCCCGCTTCCCCGGCTCCAATTCCTACGACTTTGAATTTGATGCGCTGCCGCCTAAGGGCGATCGCATCTTAGCCGCCATCGATTTGGGCACTAACTCCATTCACATGGTGGTTGCCAAGATTCAGCCTGAGATTCCGGCCTTTTCGATTATTGATAAAGAAAAAGACACCACCCGCTTGGGAAATTTTAGCGAAAGCGGTCGTCTGACCGATGCTGCTGTTGAGCGGGCGATCGCTGCCCTAAAACGGTGTCAAAAGATTGCCCACGGCCTGAATGCTGAAGACATTGTAGCTGTCGCAACCAGCGCCGTGCGCGAAGCCAAAAACGGCAGAGAATTTCTAAGCCGAGTAGAAGCCGAAACCGGACTGTCCATTAATCTAATTTCTGGTGCTGAAGAAGCGCGGCGCATTTATCTCGGCGTGCTCTCTGGCATGGAGCTTCAGGGGCAGCCCCACACCATTATCGATATTGGCGGCGGCTCGACAGAGCTTATTTTGGGCACGGGTGAACCCCATCGATTTCTCAGCAGCACTAAAGTGGGTGCGGTGCGGCTGACCTCTCAGTTTGTCAGCACTGATCCCATCAGCGACGGCGAGTTTACCTACCTGCAAGCCTATGTGCGCGGCATGTTAGAGCGGCCGGTAGATGAGCTTAAAACCCATCTCCAGCCGGGCGAATCTCTGGGTCTAATTGGTACCTCCGGCACCATTGAGTGCCTGGCTGAACTGGATGCCAGCGATCGCTTGGGCGCAGCCCCTGATCCCCTAAATGGCTATGAGCTAGCCTTAGAAAATTTACAGGCGCTGGTCGAAAATCTACGGAAATCTACCTATAGCGATCGCCTGGAAATGCCGGGCATGTCCGCTCGTCGGGCCGAAATTATTGTGGCGGGAGCGGTGATTTTACAAGAGGCCATGGTGCTACTGGGCTGCGATCGCATCACTATTTGTGAACGGGCACTGCGCGAGGGCGTTGTGGTGGACTGGATGCTGACCCACGGGCTGATTGAAGACCGGATGCAGTTCCAGGGGTCGGTGCGGCAGCGCAGCGTGATGCGAATTGCCCAGAAATACCAGGTGGATATGCCCTACAGCGAGCGAACCGCCCAGTTCGCGCTGTCAATTTTTGACCAAACGCGGGGCCATCTGCACGACTGGGGCACTGAGGAACGGCAACTGCTTTGGGCGGCGGCGATGCTCCACAACAGCGGCCACTTTGTTAGCCAGGCGGCCCACCACAAGCATTCTTACTACCTGATTCGCAACGGCGAACTGCTAGGCTACACCGAGGCCGAAGTTGAAACCATTGCTAATATCGCCCGCTACCACCGCAAAAGTGCGCCCAAAAAAAAGCACGATAATTACCGCAGTCTGCCCAGTAAGTATCACCAAAAACTGGTAGAGCAACTCAGCGCCATCTTGCGCCTGGCGGTGGCGCTAGATCGTCGCAAAATCGGCGCGATCGCCGGTGTGAGCTGCCACCACGATAGCGATCAACAGGAGCTTCAGCTCGGTCTTAAGCCCTCCTTCAGCCAGGATGACTGCTCTATCGAACTCTGGAGTCTAGACCTTAAAAAAGACTGCTTTGAATCAGAATTTGGAGTAAAACTTGTGGTGGAGCTGGTTCACAGCTAAATGATTAAGGTCAACTGGACTGGCTCTAAGCCCTGTCTGCAATGCGGAGTACCAGAGCGATGTCTGACCCATCAGATGCGCGATTAAAAATCGGTGCCGTGGCCAAACAAACTGGAACCGCTGTAGGTGCCCTGCGCTACTACGAAAGTTTGGGGCTGCTGCGCTCAGAGCGAGGCAGCAACGGTTATCGCTACTATCGCCCAATCACCGTGCAACAGGTGCAGTTTATTAAAAAAGCTCAGGCGCTGGGGTTTTCTCTGGAGGATATCGGCGAGATGCTAACAATCCATCAGCAGGGGAAACTGCCCTGTGATTTGGTGCGATCGCGGCTCAAAGAAAAAATTGAACAGCTCGATCGCCAGATTCGAGATATGGTCGCATTTAAGGCTGAGCTAGAACACTACCGCGATCGCTGGGCTGCACCAGAGGCAGGTCATCCGCTCGAAAAAAATGATATTTGCCCACTGATGGAAACGGTGTCTCTGCTGGATTAAGGCATCGGTGTTCTGATAACCTATCGACTTAACGATTCAATCTCAAAATTAATATGCCTGCTGGATTTAAGTTTCGTCCTGCCTATTTAGAAATTTTGGCGCTGCTGGCCTGGGGCACTGTATTTTTGCACTACTGGTTCAGCAAGCAGATAAAGCTGCTGATTCATCCCCGCTTTTTTGGCGTGGTTGTTATAACGGGAATTGTGCTGATTGCTTTGGGAATTGTCCGGGCGATCGCGGTGAGCCAATCGCGCGCTGCGCCCCAAATTCAGCATGTCACGGTCTTACCGGGCAAATGGAGCAGCGCCCTGCTGCTGGCGATCGCGGTTACCGCCGTTATCGTGCCGATTCAGCCTTTAGGCAGTCAGGCTGCGCTCCAGGAAGGCTACACAATGACTGGACTGCCGCCGACCCGCATCCGCGCAACTCAGTTTACGGGAGGGGCCAGCGCCGAAGAGCGCACCCTCAGCGAGTGGATTAGAACTTTAGCAGCCTATCCAGAACCAGACTCTTACCAAGGGAAGCCTGTTAAGGTATCTGGCTTTGTGGTGTATCCCCCCGATTTGTCGGAGAGCGCGTTTATGATTACCCGATTTGTGATTCGCCACTGCGCCATCGATGCTGTTCCCGTCGGGCTGCCGGTGCTGCTGGAGGGCGATCGCAGCGATCATCCTCAAGATAGCTGGCCCCAAGATAGCTGGCCCCAAGATAGTTGGCAAGAGATTAGCGGCACCCTGACCGTCTGGGAGCGTAACGGGGTTAGAGAAGTGGCGATCGCTCCGGAGGAGATTAGCGCCATTCCCGAACCGGATGCCCCCTATGAGTATTAAGGGCTGTTATCAGTTAGCCGTTGGCTGATGACAACGCAAGGGTACCGCCTCTAGCCTCGTTTTTAGCCTCCCTCACAGGTGCAGGTGCCAAACTCCTGGCAGTTTGTTTGAATCGGGTCTGAAGCAGCTTTGAACGCGTCTATCCGTTCAGTTAGCGCCTGTTTCTCTGTGGTGTTGAGTTCAACCTGATCAAGAATTTGAGTCAGCTCGTCCACAATTTCAGTCTGCTCTAATCCGCTACAGTCGGCAACGACCAAAATATCCCGTAAAATACCGTGGCGCATTGTTTCTAGCTGCTGGGTAAAGGTCGTCAGAGGCGATCGCATTAGGTATTCGCCATGCTGCTCTCGGTAGCGATCAATCTCTAGCAGGAGCTCTAAATGACGACCCGATCCTAGTAGGCTGTGTCCGCCGTAGTCCCAGGTGTAGCGAAAGAAAATCGGCGAAGCGACAATCTCACCTCTGTACAGGGTAAGCGGATAGCTTTCCTCAAATTCTGCCTCAAGTTGTTCGATGCCATAGTAGCGCTCTAGCAGGGCAAAAAAATCGTCATCGGCAGTAGTATTGCTCTTTTGAGAGAGCGACTGGAAGGTATTAACATCTAGCCTAAACGCAGATTGGGTGCATTCAGCAACACAGCCCGGTTCTAGGCCCCAAATCCCAAAGTCTGTTCTGATAAATTGATCTAAGACTTCGTAAGATAGCTCGGCGTCGTAAAAGGTATTTAGGATAAGTGCACTCTCAAGCTCCAGTAGTTGCCGGTACAGCGTCTCTGTTTCCCACAAGTTGAGAGGCTCTTGACTGTTGTAGATGGACATAGCAAGGCTCTGATAAAAGTTCGCTTGTCCAATTTTCCACGACTCAAAAAATGGTTCTAAGACATCTATGTCTAGTTCCTCTGGCGGGGCAACCGCTGATGCTAGAACTATTTCAGCTTGAGAACCGCTATCGCCAAGACCGCTATGGGGACTGCTAGACGCAGCGATCGCAGCGGTGACTGAATGGGCCCCGGCAGCGACTATCAGGGGCAGGCATCCGAGGGCAGAAAGGGCAACAGCACGCAGCATTTTCATTGACTTTGAGCCTACTAATTGAAAGTGGACAAAAAGAGCTACAGCGATCGCGTGCCCGATTCCCTGCAAAACTGCACCGCTATTAAGCTTTAGTTTCTGTCGGTAGGCTTTACTAGCTGAAGTCAGCGCCTAATTAAACTTTTTCTTCGCCTGCTCATAAACTTCAGGAGTGATTTGATTGACACCAGCTTCTTCAGCAAACTTCTCAATCTTTTTACGAGCCGCAGGACGCACAAAAAAGGGAATTTCTTTTAATCGCTCCTTTGCTTTATCTGTCCAATCCATAACTTTCTTCACTGTTTCTTCTTAAAGTCAAAATATTTTATCTTATAATATATCATGCCATATATTGTAATGTTATCATCGACATCTCCCTAAGTTTTGCGCTGCAGATAACCCAATACTGCATAAAGGTTGGCATCGTGGTCAACAGTTGCGGTGTCTTAGATCTTACCGTCTCTTTCTAGCCCATGCGAATCGGTCAGTTAAAGAGCGGTGCCAACAGACTCAATGCGACGAGAGAATCTCGGGGCGCAGCCACGTAATTGTAATCTTCTCTCTGAGAGGTAAGCGGCGCAATCGACGCGTCAGGTAATATACCGTTAGTCAGATTGCCCACAGCACTACAGGCTACTCTAACTATCCAAGATTGTGCTGACTCAGCTCGAATCTGGGAATACTAATTTCGATAAATAGAACTTTGATCAATGGCAAGAAAACAACAAAATTCAGTTAAGAATCAGGCTCAGACTCGCTTTAAAGGGAAGAGCGGCACCTGGCAAGTTTTGTTGGCAACGGTTGTCGTTGCTGGACTGACGGCCATTGGGATTCAACAGTTAAATACTAGGGTTGAGCAAAGCAACGATGCCAGACTCCTACTGACCCGAATGAAAGAGCAGCTCAGTAGACTCAACTCCTTAGAGTGGGAGGCAATTTCTGAGGGAGGTATTGATGAAGACTTAGAGGAAGAACTGGAAGAGTATCGTGAAGATACGACTGAGCTGCTTGGCAATGTGATACAGCTAGAGCCTGGAAACACTCAAATTGCTGAAATCATCGAGCACTACCAGGAGTACCAGGCAGAAGCTAATTCTGTAATTGAGCGAGTCGCTCAAAACCAGATTGACTTCGAGGAAGAAGACGCTGCCGATCTAGATGAGCTATATGATGATCTCTATGACGATATTTCGGCGCAGGAAGCCATCTACGTTGAACGCAAACAGCAGATTAGAGCCCTGGCCAGTTTGGGGACAAATCTGGCGCTAGCAGCTTCGGCTCTGATTATTAGCGCTCTAGTCTATCAATTTAGCAAACGTATCAGCGCAAAAAATCAGGCTCTGGAGCTTGCCTACGATAATCTGCAAGAAACGCAGGGCCAGCTGATTCAAAAAGAGAAAATGGCGGCGCTGGGCCAGCTTGTTGCCGGCATTGCCCATGAAATCAATAATCCTTTGGGAGCTATTCAGGCTTCAGCTCACAATATAAATCAGGCTTTAAAGGATGCTTATATCGAGTTGCCCCGCCTCTACGAGTATTTAGATGCTGAACAACAGGCTCAATTCTTTCAGCTTATTCAACAGCCCACAACCGAACCTTTGGGTACCTCAAAGCGCGATCGCGCCATAAAGCGTCAAATGATTAAGCAGATGGAAGCCTATGATATTAAAGAAGCCAGGTACTTAGCAGATTTATTAACCGAGATGGGGCTGCAAGATAATCTTGAGCCTTACTGGCCCATACTGAAGAGTGAACGCGGAGAATGGACTATCCAACTGGCATATAACTTACGCAGTTCATTCAGCAGCAGCCAAATTATTCAGCGAGCCGTCGATCGAGCCTCTAAAACTGTATTTGCGCTTAAGAACTACACCCGTTTCGATCAAAGCGATGACAAGCAGACCGTAAACCTGAATGAAGGGATTAAAACCGTTCTTGAAATTTATCATAATCAGATTAAGCATAATATTGAACTTGTTTGTGATTTCCAACCTATCCCTGAGTTTTTAGGCTATCCCGATCAGCTCTTTCAAGTCTGGGGTAATCTAATCCACAATGCAATTCAGGCTATGGAAAGAGGAGGAACACTAACCATCGCAACGGCTCAAGATAGACACAGCGCCATCGTTACTATTGCTGATACAGGCAGCGGCATTCCGCCAGAGGTGCAGTCCAAAATATTTGACGCCTTTTTCACCACCAAACGCGCTGGCGAGGGCAGCGGCTTAGGATTACATATCACCCATAAAATTGTCCGTCAGCATCAAGGAACAATTGATTTTGAGAGCCAACCGGGTAAAACTCGGTTCAGCGTTCAGCTCCCTCTCCAGGAGACCGCTTCAGCAGTCTGAAGCCTATCTTGAATCTGAAATTAGCGCCTTGGCTTAGAGTGCGACTTGACGTAACTTACTAATCATTCAAAATATAGATACTTAAAGTATCAGCGGACGTTGGCTATGTCTAAAGCAGCAATCCTTTGCGTAGATGATGAAGCGGTTATTCTTAAAGCCCTTAAAGAACAACTGCAGCGCTCCTTCGGCAAGAAATTTATTTATGAAACGGCTCAAAGTGTTGAAGACGCTTGGGATGTGATTGACGAGCTATCTGAAGATGAAATTCCGCTCTTGCTGATTGTGTCAGATTGGCTAATGCCGGGAATGAAAGGAGATGAATTTTTGGCTAAGGTCCATCAGCGTTTTCCAACGGTGATTAATATTATGCTCACCGGACAGGCTGATGAATCAGCAATTGAATATGCTAGGCAAAAGGCTAACCTCCATGCCTGCCTCTCTAAACCCTGGCGCGAAGAAGAGCTAAAGCAGCTTATCAGCGCTGCTTTGCCCGCTTAAGTCAAAATAGTAGCGGTTTGGCAACGCTAAAGGCATAGGCTGATAACTGTGACGATCATTAATGCAGCAATCGTTTGCGTAGATGATGAGTGGTTTTCCCTCAAAAGTTTGGCTAATCAGCTCAAGCGGAGTTTTGGTAGCGATTACGATATAGAAATTGCTCAGAGCGGCGAAGAGGCGCTAAATCTCTGCGCCGAGCTAACTGCCCTGGGTAAAGCTATCCCTGTGATCATTTCTGATCAGGATATGGATGGGATTAAGGGCGATGCGCTTCTGATTCAGCTCCATCAACAATATCCCAGTAGCCTAAAAATTATGCTAACCGGCAATGCAGACGCAGATGCAGTTGGGAATGTCGCCAATGCATCCGCCCTATACCGATATATTCGCAAGCCCTGGGATGCAACAGATCTGGTCTTAACCATTACGGAAGCGCTGCGATCTTTTCAGCAGGATCAGCAGCTAGAAGAGCAAAACCAGCTACTTAAAACTATTAATAAAAAGCTTGAAAACTCCTTATCTCTCTTGCTAGCAACCTTAGAAGCAACTGCAGAGGGTCTCTTAGTGTTAGATAGCTATGGCAAGGTAGTTATCTTTAATCAAAAATTTAAGCAAATTTGGAATTTGCCTAATTTGGATATAGCTAAAGATGAGACTGAAATCTTAGAAAAAATTATAGCTCGTTTAGCCCCTTCCGATGCCCACTGTTTTCAACAACTTATTGCTGAAGTTCATCGTCACCATCAGGCTTATTTTCACCTAAAAGATAACACTATTATTGACTATCACTTACACCTCCAGGAGCTAGAAGGGCAAACGGTTGGGCAAGTTTGGAGTTTTAGAGACGTCACCTTGGAAAAGCAAGCAGAAGCTGATATCAAGCACCAAGCCTCCCATGATCAGCTCACCAATTTGCCGAACCGCTCCCTATTCGATCGCGCGTTGACCGCTGCCCTAGAACAGGCAGATAATCGCTCCAGTCGTTTAGCCGTTATGTTTTTAGATTTAGATCGCTTTAAGCACATCAATGACACTTGGGGCCATACGGCAGGGGATCTCTTGCTCAAAAGCGTTGTGCAAAGACTGTTAACCTGTATTCGCGAAGTTGATACCCTGGCCCGGTGGGGAGGCGACGAATTTGTTTTACTGCTGCCTGGGCTTAGCGGTCTGCCAGAGGCCAGCTTAATCGCTGATCGATTGATTCAGGTGCTAAAGCGTCCCTTTGATTTAGAAAGTGGGCTGCTAAACTCGTCTGCCCTGACTATTACGGTGAGTATTGGTATTGCCTTTTACCCAGACGGGGGAACGGATGCGGATACGCTGCTTCAAAATGCTGACCTGGCCCTATACGCGGCAAAAAGCCATGGGCGCAACAACTACCAGTATTATTCAGCGGCGCTGCGGCGCAATGCTGAGAGCATTTAACGGCTAAGCCAGGCGATCGCTTCTCGAATCCAGTCTTCTGTGTCGGTTGTTTTACTGAGGGTGGTGCTGCGGCCCACGGCCTGCAGCGCCTGCATAATTTCGCCGCTGGTGTAGCCCAAGGCGAGTAACGTCATTTCTACTTCTTCTTGCACGTTGGTGGCGGGGCCACCCGTGGGAGCGGTGACCAATCCCGTTTGCTGACGCCACTCGGCCAGTTTAGTTTTAAGCTCTAGCACAATCCGCTCAGCGGTTTTTTTGCCTACGCCGGGGGTTTGGGAGAGGGCGCGGGTGTTTTCAGAAACGACGGCCTGGACCAAATCCTTTAGGCCCAGCGCATCCAGCAGCGCCATGGCCATTTGGGGGCCGATGCCGCTGACGCTGACCAACTGCCGAAATAAATCTCGCGCGGCCCGCGATTCAAACCCAAACAGCACCATCTGATCGTCGCGGGTTTGCAGGTGCGTATGTAGCTGCACCGGATCGCCCAAGGGCGGTAGGTCTGACAAAATCCGAGCGTTGACCTGCAAATCGTAGCCCACACCGTTTACATCCAGGGTCAGCAAAACTCGGTGGCTTGCCTGCTTCTGGATATCAGCCAGGGTGCCCTTGAGATAGCCAATCATAAAACCAAAAGGGGAATTAACGCCGGGGTGTATCCGCGCGAGGAGATCCGGGCGGCGGCAGCGAACTCTCCCGACTCCGGCTTAGGCGCGATGGCGCTTCGCTAGCAGCAGGGCTAAGCTGTTGCCGCCCGTTGCGAACAACCCGCAGCATTTCGCTAAACTGCCGTTCCATTTGCTGCAGGACGCTGTCGGCATAGGCGTCAGCATCCTGACGGATTTGCTCACTCTCAGCGATCGCCTGCTGCCGGGCTGCCTCCCAATCAGTCTGGGCCTGCTGCTGAAGCTGGTTGATGTCGCCCAGGGTCTGCGTCTGAAGCTGTTCACACTCCTGTTGCACCTGCTGACGAATCTGCTGGGCCTGCTGTTGGGCCTGCTGCACAATACCGGTTTCGTTCAAAATTTGGGTGGCTTGCTGCTCAGCTGCAACCACAATTTCTTCGGCGATTTGCTCTGCCTGCATCAGCAACGTGTCTCGCTGCTGCACAATCTGCATAGATTCGCGAATGGCGCTGGGCAAATTGAGTCGAACCAGATCGAGCTGATCGAGCAGCTGCTCCTCATCGACCAGGGTACGGCGAGTCATGGGCAGACGCGGACTGTCTAAGATAATCTCTTCAATCTTGTTCAGCTCTCGCTGCAGGTCAATGGCGTTGTCGCGGGCAATTGGAGCTTGATGGATTGAGTTTTGGTTGATTGAACCTTGAGCCGTTGAGGTGGTGCCCAGGGATGAATCGCCAGGGACATGATCAGCACCGTTTAGGGATGTGCCGTTTCTTTGGGGGCCGAGGTTGGGAGAGTCTTGGCGTAGCATTGGCGAATATCGTGTGCAACATGCTGAGGGACAAGGTGGTCAATGGGGCCGTCAAACTTGGCGATCTCTTTTACCAGACTGCTGCTGAGAAAGCCGTATTCAGTTGAAGTAGCTAAAAATACGGTTTCGAGGTCGTCGGCCAAGGTTTTGTTGGTGTGGGCCATCTGAAGCTCTTTTTCAAAGTCTGATAGCACCCGTAACCCCCGGAGCAGCACTTTTGCATTTTTTCGCCTGGCATATTCAACGGTGAGTCCATTGAAGCTGTCGACTACCACGTTATGAAGATGGGCGACCACTTGCTGAATCTGATTGACCCGTTTCTCGACCGAAAACAGGGGGTGCTTGCCCGGATTGTGGGAGACGACCACAATCACTTGCTCAAACAGTTGGCATCCGCGCGTAATGATGTCTAAATGCCCCAGAGTAATGGGATCAAAACTGCCAGGGTAAATTGCAATCACCGCAAGATAGGCCAGACTCGATGAGGCGATTATAGCGAACTTATGGAATCCTCAAGAATCTTTAAATAAATCCGGTCGCAGCGGGGCGTCTCTACACCCGTTGCCGGATGGTAGCCGCGGCTTTCGTAAAGCTGCACTGCTGCTTTAAGCACTGTTGCGGTTTCAAGCCAAATTTGCCGGTAGCCTTTGGCGGCGATCGCTGCCTCTAGCTGCTGCAGCAAGAATTTGCCTAAGCCCAGCCCCCGCACATTGGGCAGTAAGTACATTTTGCGAATTTCGACGGCATGAGTGCCCCGCTCAATAGGCTGATATGCGGCGGTGCCGACAACTGTTCCCGCTTGCTCAATCACCCAAAATTCTCCGCCGGCAGCCTGATAGCAGGTTTCGACCTCTACTACATCGCGATCGCTGCCTTTGGGCTCCCAGGTTAGACCATACTCTTGCAGCACCTGAGCCACAACTTGGGCTGCTGGGTCGCGATCGCTAGGCTGCCAGGGCCGAATCAAAAAGTCTCGATAGGTGACGGCCATAGTGTTTGCTCAGTTGTTGGATGTACAGCAGCCGAAGGAACGACTAAGACAAGGCAAGTTGGCGCAGTCAACAATTATCGGATTAAAGATGACTAACCTTTCCGGATGAATCAGGGGTGGTCTGGGAAAGAGAAATAATACGGTTGCCAGAGCGTCGCTCCCCCAGCCAGTCTGCGGGACAGCTCAATAGCCAGCAATCGAACCGCACAGTCTCCTTACCATCAGCAGCATCCACAGGGCTCTGGGCCGGGTGAATCATCCGCCAGACG
>JBCDFX010000025.1:0-19101 GCA_039177155.1 Cyanobacteria bacterium P01_H01_bin.119 | reverse complement strand
CGGTAATGCCAATGGAGTTGAGCTTTTTAAGGATTTTGATCACCTGCAGGGAGTTGTCTGGATCTAAATTGCCTGTGGGCTCATCTGCCAGCAGCAGCGGGGGCGTGCTGACCACGGCCCGCGCAATGCTAACCCGCTGCTGCTCACCACCGGAAAGCTGCTCTGGAAAGCACTGTGCTTTCCCCTGCAGTCCCACCATTTTCAGAGTAGGCCACAGCCGGCGGTTGATTTCCCGGCGGGTAAAGCCCTGAGCCCACAGCACAAAGGCGACATTTTCAGAGACCGTGCGTCGGGGAATCAGCTTGTAATCCTGAAACACAACGCCAATGCGGCGGCGTAAATGGGCCAGGCGATTGCCCCGCAGGCTAGAAACCGTGACATCATTTACGATCACTTCGCCACCGGTCGGCTGCTCATGACCGTACAGCAGTTTGAGCAGGGTCGATTTCCCCGAACCCGATGGGCCAGTAATAAATAAAAAGTCCCCCCGCTTTACCTGGAGGCTGACATCCGCCAGTGCCTGGGTGCCGTTGGCGTAGGTTTTACTGACGTTGCGTAGGGTAACGGTGGTTGCCTTTGAGGAGGCCGCTTTTGCCGCTGGGGCAGTGGGGGCTGCCCGCTCACCGGTAGATAGGGTCATCGGAAGGCGATCGCGCAGCAGCGTCTGAACATCGCGGGGCAGTTGGGAGTAAGCACGATAGGTGGAAGCAGCAAATGTCATTACACAACCTGCATATCAGAATAGGGGCTGGAGCTAGCAGTCTGGCCCCAGCCGGGCTAAGGACTGCCACAGCGCCAAAGGTTAACGCCATGGGCAGATATTGTACTCAACCTTTACAAAAGCACAATCCCCAAGGGCGAAAACAAACAAAATGCAACAATTAACGCTATATGTAGAGCCCTATAAAAGTTTAAGCCACAGGTATAGCGCTAGCAAGATAGCGAGCCTTACCAAGTCATTCGGAGGAAGCGCCCTAGCCTAGGGCTTCAGCACCGCTGACGACCTCTAGAATTTCCTGGGTAATTGCAGCTTGGCGAGCCTTGTTATAAGACAGGGTGAGGTTTTTGACCAGTTCGCTGGCGTTTTCGCTGGCATTGTTCATCGCGGTCATCCGAGCCGCTAGCTCACTGGCTGCAGCCTCCTGCAGCGCTCGCAAGATTTGGTTGTTTAAGTACAGGGGCAGCAGTGCATCTAAGATCTGCACAGGATCCTGTTCAAAAATCATATCCTGGGGCAGGGCCTGAACCTGAGACTCTAGCTTCTCCCGTTCGACTTGAAACCGACCGTCCCGGGTGGTTAGGCGAAAAATTTCGTCATCGGCAGGCTCTAGTCCTTGGGGGTCCATCGGCAGCAGCGTCTGCACCACCGGGCGAGAGCTGACAAGTGAGACAAACTTGGTATAAATCAGCTCCACTCGATCAACGGACTCAGAGAGAAACAGAGACAGCAGCTCGTCCCCAATCATGGCGGCTTCATCTGCGGTGGGGATCTGCTCCAGCATGGTAAAAGACTCGCTGATGGGAGCGTTGCGGCGCTTAAAGTATTGATTTGCCTTACGGCCAGCAATCACCAGCTTATACTCCAGGCCCTCCTGCTGCAGTTCCTTGGTGCGATTTTCAGCCCGGCGAATAATATTGGTGTTATAGCCGCCACACAGACCGCGATCGCCTGAAATCACCAGCAGACCGACGGTTTCAACATCGCGCTTTTGCAGTAGCGGCAAATCAACATCCTCAAACTTAAGCCGGGTTTGCAGCCCAAAAAGGACCTGAGCCAGTCGATCAGCAAACGGGCGCGTTGCGGTAACCTGCTCCTGGGCACGACGCACCTTAGCAGCCGCCACCAGACGCATTGCCTCCGTAATTTTTCGAGTATTTTTGACCGTCTTAATGCGATCGCGAATGACCTTAAGATTAGGCATTAAAGCTTCCTCAATGTTGGGAACGGTATGGGAGAGAGAGCCTGGCGTTCCCCCTCTCCGTCAGCTTGACTTAAGCCGCGGCCATAAAGGTCTGCTTAGCTTCATCAATGCCTTCCTTAAGTAGAGCAATCACTTCGTCAGTGAGCTTCTTCTCGCTTTTAATCAGCTCAGCATATTTGGGCTTGCTGTTGCGGAAATAGGCCCGCAGTTCCTTGGCAAAGTCCGCCACCTTATCGGTCGGAATTTCGTCCAGGTAGCCGTTGATGCCTGCATAAATAATAACGATCTGCTCCTCAACCGGCAGCGGTGAATACTGGGGCTGCTTTAGCAGTTCCCGCAGCCGCTCCCCGCGAGCAAGCTGCTGCTGGGTAGCTGGATCCAGGTCAGAGGCAAACTGAGCAAACGCCTGAAGTTCAGCATACTGCGCCAGCTCCAGCTTGACCTTGCCGGCCACTTTTTTCATGGCCTTAATCTGGGCGGCACCGCCCACCCGGGATACTGAAATACCTGCATTAATCGCCGGACGCAATCCCGCATTAAACAGGTCAGAGGATAGAAAGATTTGACCGTCGGTAATCGAAATCACGTTGGTCGGGATATAGGCCGACACGTCCCCAGCCTGGGTCTCGATGATGGGTAGAGCGGTCATACTGCCTTCGCCCAAATCCGGGCTGAGCTTAGCGGCCCGCTCTAGCAGGCGAGAGTGGAGATAAAACACGTCACCGGGATAGGCTTCACGGCCCGGCGGACGGCGCAGCAGCAGCGACATCTGACGATAGGCCTGAGCCTGCTTAGAGAGGTCATCGTAAACCACCAGGGTGTGGCGACCTTTATACATAAAGGCTTCTGCCAGGGCAGCCCCCGTATAGGGAGCTAAATACTGGAGCGGTGCCGGATCGTTGGCGTTAGCGGCAACCACAATGGTGTACTCCAGCGCGCCCCGCTCCCGCAGCACGTCTACGATCTGTGCCACAGAAGATGCCTTTTGGCCCACGGCCACATAGACGCAGACAACATCCTCAGTTTTTTGGTTCAAAATGGTATCAATGGCGATCGCCGTTTTACCCGTCTGGCGATCGCCAATAATCAGCTCTCGCTGGCCCCGCCCCACCGGAATCATGGCGTCGATTGCCGTAATTCCAGTTTGCAGCGGCTCGTATACAGACTTTCGCTGAATAATGCCCGGGGCAGGAGATTCAATCAAACGGGTCTCAGTGGTCTGAACATCACCTTTACCGTCGATGGGACGCGCCAGGGAATCAACAACGCGGCCCAACATGGCGTCACCCACCGGGATCTCTGCAATCTTGCCCGTAGAGGTCACAGAGCTACCCTCTTGGATGGCCCGGCCGTCACCCATCAATACGGCCCCGACGTTGTCTTCTTCTAGGTTTAGAGCAATGCCTACAGTGCCATCTTCAAACTCCAGCAGTTCCCCTGCCATTGCTTTCTCAAGGCCGTAGATGCGAGCAATACCATCACCCACCTGCAGGACAGTACCCACGTTGGAGACTTTAACGTCTTGGTCGTACTGCTCAATCTGCTGGCGAATAATGCTGCTAATTTCGTCCGGTCTGATGCTTACCATAGGAGTGACACTCTACTTCATTAATACTCAACAACTGAAAGACTCAACAACTGAACCATCACGATAGAAACTACCGCCCTACCCTGCCGCACTGGTGAGCTGCAAACTCAAGCGACGGATTTGACTCCGGAGACTGGCATCAATCACCTGGGAGCCAACTTTAATAATGACGCCTCCCAGCAAATCGCCGTCCACAGAAGTTTTCAGTTCTGCGTCATTGGCCCCCGTCATTGCCAGGACTCGCTGACGAACCTCGTTAGCCTGTTCGTCAGAAAGCGCCACTGCAGAAACAACCTCTGCCAGTACAATTCCCTTAATCTCCCGCAGCAGGGCCTGATACTGCTCAAAAATACCCTTAGCAAACACCGCCCGGCCCCGATCAACCAGCAGCAGTAAGAAGTTTAGGCTGTAGGGATGCAGAGCCTCAGAAAAAATGCTGCGGAGGACAGCTTTCTTTTTGTCATCCTCCACTAGGGGGCTGTCCAAAAGCTGATCAAGCTCTTGCGCATTCTCAATCGCTTCAATGACCGTAGCGGCATCTTCACCGATGCGATCGCTCAGGTCATTTTCCCGAGCCAAAGACATCAGCGCCTTGGCATAGGGCTCAAAAATATCAGATGTAACAATTCCCGCAGCCATCAGCGACCTCCCAACAGTGCAATACTTCTATCGATCAGCCGCTTCTGCACATCTGCATTGAGGCGTTCAGGCACTTCACGCTCCACCTGAGCGATCGCCATAGCTGCGATCTGCTGCTGTAGCTCCCGTACGACTCTATCCTGCTGGGCTGACAAATCCTGCGCCGCCGAAGCCTTTAAGCGCTCAACATCCTTCTCTGCCTGCGCCAAAATCGCTTCTCTGGCTTTTTCAGCATTAGC
Organism: Cyanobacteria bacterium P01_H01_bin.119; assembly: GCA_039177155.1. Taxonomy (GTDB): domain Bacteria; phylum Cyanobacteriota; class Cyanobacteriia; order Phormidesmidales; family Phormidesmidaceae; genus JBCBZT01. Next base: position 14,713 of record JBCDFX010000025.1, on the reverse strand, counting down.
CTGAGCGTCAGCCTTAAGCTGCTCTGCATCCATCTTGGCTTGAGCCAGCCTTTGCTGTTCCTCAGCTAAGGCCGAAGACGCCTGCTTTTTGCGCTGCTCCGCGTCCTTAATGGCAGTCTCAATCGAAGAGCGTCTATCGCTCAGGGTTTTGCCCAAAACCTTGCTGCCAAAATAAACCAAAACACCAATAATAATGACTAAATTAATGATGTTGGTCTCAAGGGGGTCGAAGTTGAACTCCACCCCGCTTTCCTCAGCAGCCACCAACCAAATTATATCCATGACCTCTATCAGCCTCGACGTATCCCACGATCTCGACAATGCTCTCTCGCTAAGCCGCTACATCCCCCAGCAGCTTACCTAAAATCTTTTGGCTCAACTCGCCCACCTGAGACTCGAGCGTGGAAAGAGCAGCCTGTCTTTCCTGGTCAATTTCCTGCTGCACCTGCTCTCGCCGAGTCTGAGCTTCCTGCTGCGCCGCCGCGAGCTTTTCGGCCGACAGCTTCTGCGCTTCAGCCTGTGCATCGGCAATGGTTGCCTGGGCTTGACGGCGCGTCTCGGCCAAAGATTGCTCATATTCTTTTGCCAGCCGCTCGGCCTTTGCTAAGCGCTCCTTGGCTTCTGCCTGACTGGTGCGAACGTAGGTATCGCGCTCGTCAATAGCATTACCCAGAGGTTTATAGAAAATGGCATTCAAAACAGCCGCCAGAATCAAAAACTGAACTGCCATCAGCGGCAATGTTGCATCAAAGTCAAACAACCCGCCTGCCTCTTCTGCCGTCTCTACAGCCAGCAGCGATATCCAATGAATCATATCGAGACTCTCAATTCCCTTGGAAAAATACATACGGCGATGCGCAGAGACACAAGCATCTCCACGCATCAAGCCTGCGCTAGCTGAAAGGGTTCGCAAACAGGAGAACCAGAGCCACAACTAAGCCATAAATAGTCAGCGCTTCCATAAACGCCAAGCTGAGCAGCAGGGTGCCGCGAATCTTACCCTCTGCCTCAGGCTGACGGGCAATTCCTTCAACCGCTTGACCCGCAGCGTTACCCTGACCGATACCAGGGCCGATAGCAGCCAGACCAACAGCAAATGCAGCAGCTAGAACGGAAGCACCAGCAACAATAGGATCCATTTGTTCCTTACCTCAGTAGAAAATTGACATTAAACACCATTGCAGAGTCGGAAAAGGTTGAACCTCAATAAGCCCGGCTCACATCGCCAGCATTGACCGAATGGCGGCAATCAACTGACATTTCAACTGACCGGCGGCAAAAACCGCTAATCATGCTCTTCTTCACCATGCCCCTCCATCGCCTCCCCGATGTAAGCCGCAGCCAGCGTCGCAAAAATAAGCGCCTGAATTGCGCTGGTAAAGAGCCCCAGGGCCATTACCGGCAGAGGCACAAACAGAGGCACCAAAAGCACAAGCACTGCGACAACCAGCTCATCAGCCAAAATATTTCCGAAAAGTCGGAAACTCAGCGATAAGGGCTTGGTGAAATCTTCCAAAATATTGATAGGCAGCAGAATCGGAGTGGGCTCAATATACCGAGCAAAATACCCCAAACCCCGTTTGCTGAAACCCGCATAAAAATAGGCCAGAGAGGTCAACAGCGCCAGCGCAACGGTTGTGTTGATATCATTAGTTGGCGCGGCCAGCTCACCGGCAGGTAGCTCTATCAATCGCCAGGGCACAAGTGCTCCAGACCAGTTAGAAACAAAAATAAACAAGAACAGCGTTCCAACAAAGGGCACCCACGGGCGATATTCCTTCTCGCCGATCTGGTTTTTGGCAAGATCTCGAATAAATTCAAGACCGTACTCCATAAAATTTTGAACCCCGGAGGGCACTCGCTCTACCTTGCGGGTTGCCAGCAGCGAGACAACAATTAGGGCAGCAATAACGAACCAAGATGTCAGAAAAACCTGACCATGTATTTTGAAATTGCCCAGATGCCAGTAGAGATGCTGACCCACCTCTAGCTCGGCTAAGGACAAAAAAGCAGAAACAGAATTAGATATGCCCATGGGCTTAAGAGTGTTCCAGAAATCTTTTCAAGGAAAGGGTGCTACACTACCAACACCCAAACGAGAAGAAAAGCAGACTAAGGCTTAAGAGCGTATAAATTTGGAGTATTTCAAAAGTGACTTATCCAAATTTTTTACTCACCAAAACTGCTGTGCGTTTGAGTTAAGAACCAGACCACCAAGCATAGCTTTACGCAGCACCAGGGCTCCTAAAATCAAGATCTTGGCATAGAGGCCCAAACTGTGTAACCAATCAAAGACGCTTTGTAGGTTAAAAAACCCAGAAACGCAGGTATTAGCTCAAGTTGCTGCCACTGGGTAGCAACTACAATTAAACCGATAAATAAAGCTAATCGTCCGCTGCCAAGTCTTTGACGTTGATGCCCCAGCTCCGCAACCCCTTTAGCCAACATCCTCAAGTAAACCACACCTGTGCACGCTCCAATTAAATAATTCAGAGCAATGTGCAGCGAATAGAATAACCAAACCGAAAAAAATATAATTCCTGAAAGCATCACCGTAAAAATCAGCAAATTCTGCTGAAGGCGGTAGTAGTCCTCCATATTCCCAGAATTTCCAGAGGAGGAGGCCAGCTGCGCTTGAACTTGCTCAGTTAATACAGTATGCGTTCCAATATCGTCAGTCAGACTTTCGGATGAGTGCATCGTCATACCCCACTGTCATACCTCACTAAAAACGCTGGAACTTAGAGAAACCAAATCTAGCGGCTTTCCTGGGATTCAGTCGTGATTAGAGCCTTTAGCCAAGTCCACGAGATCATATCACGGCAATATTCCTTAACGAAATTTTTTCGATGCCTCCATCATGCATTGGGATGCATTGAAGATGGGTTGGACCTGTCTCAGGCAAAAGCAATACTCGAAGTGCGCTTTTACAAAACTTAGTATTTAACTCAGGGAAATAGCCGCTTCAGTCTATGATCGCTCACAGGTTTATAAACATCGGTATTACATGGCTTTTAACAAAGCCTGTGCTGTGTTCTTGATTGGATTACTCTATAGAAGTCCGGACGGCTAGTAGAGCGATCGATGGATTTGGGGGGTTTCCTCGTTTGTTAATAACTACGTTTATTGATAGGCGAGTGCTAATTTCCTCTGGTTATATACGGTTTGTCTTTGTCGGCAGCAGTTCACTGCTTTTGGTGTAGGGACTTTATCCAGTCAAGAGCGAGATAGCCAATATTTTTGAAGGGAGTCTTTGGGAACAAATGAGTGTTACAGCAAGCGGTGGAAGCTCTGTCGCGCGGCCACAACTCTATCAGACACTGCCGGTCGCTACGATTGCTCAGGCAGAGCAGCAAGACCGATATATTGAACGAGGGGAGCTCGGTGAGCTTGCAACCTTCTTTAAATCTGGCATGAAGCGTTTACAGCTAGCTCAGCTTCTGACTCAGAAGTCGGAGTTGATTGTCTCTCAAGCGGCCAACCGGATTTTTACAGGGGGCTCACCCCTGGCATACCTTGAAAAGACTGTTCCTGATGAAGCACCGCAGATGACTCAGGGAGGCGTTGTTTTAGACGAGCAAGAGGCCGCTAAGCTCGGGACTGCAACATACGTTGAGAGCAGCGGTGGACTTTTCAGCGGGCTGGCATCGTTGTTTACCTCCCCTGGCATTGGGCCGGTTCCACCCGGATTTCGTCCGATTAATGTCTCTCGATACGGCCCTGGGAACATGCAAAAGTCCCTGCGGGATTTGAGCTGGTTCTTGCGCTATATCACCTATGCCATCGTGGCTGGTGACCCTAATATTCTTTCGGTGAACGTACGGGGTCTGCGGGAAATCATTGAGAATGCCTGCTCCAGCGCGGCTACCGTTGTAGCTCTCCAGAGTATGCGTGCGGCAGCAAATAACTACGTTAAGCAGGATCCAGAAGCTCAAGCCGTGGTTCAGCAATATTTTGATGTGGTGATTGCTGAGTTTAAGGCACCGACGCCTTCAGATAAGCTGCGGCAGCGTCCGTCACCAGATCTGCAGGGATTACAGCTACCGCAGATCTATGCCAATGCTGCAGAGCGACGCCCCAAGTTTGCGATGAAGCCAGGGCTATCAATTCTTGAAAAGAATGCTGTGGTAAAAGCCGCCTATCGTCAGGTGTTTGAGCGTGATATTACCCGTGCCTACTCTTTGGCAATTTCTAACCTGGAATCTAAGGTGAAGAACGGGGAAATCTCCATGAAGGAGTTTATCCGCCGTTTGGGTAAATCCCCTCTATACCGTAAAAACTTTTTTGAGCCCTATATCAACAGTCGAGCACTGGAGCTGGCCTTTCGTCATTTTCTGGGCCGAGGTCCTAGTTCGCGCGAGGAGGTGCAAACCTATTTCTCTATTGTTTCCGAGGGTGGGCTACCAGCGCTGGTTGATGCACTGGTTGACTCTAAAGAATACGGCGACTACTTTAGCGAAGAAACAGTGCCCTATCTACGGGGGCTGGGGCAAGAAGCTCAAGAGTGCCGTAATTGGGGGCCCCAGGTCGATTTATTTAACTACAGCGCGCCGTTTCGTAAAGTCCCTCAGTTTGTTACTTTATTTGCTGACTACGAGCAGCCTCTGCCGGATCAGCATCCTTACGGATCGGGCAACGATCCGCTGGAAATCCAGTTTGGGGCTATTTTCCCGAAAGAAACCCGTGACCCCAGCAGCAGCCCGGCACCGTTTAATAAAGACACTCGGCGTATTCTGATTCGCCGGGGGGCAGGGATTGATAATCAGCTGAGCAACCCTAGGGCGCGGCCTCAAAAACCCGGCTCTTTGGGCCCCAAGGTGTTCAAGCTTGATCAGATTCCAGCGACGGGTAATTCCCAAGCTAGCGTTCGGTATTCGGAGAGTTCGACTCAAGCCGTTATCAACGCGGCCTATCGTCAGGTATTTGGTCGCGATGTTTATTCGGGTCAGCGTCTGAAGGTTGCTGAAATCAAGCTGGAGAATGGCGAAATCTCTATTCGTGAGTTTATTCGCATGCTGGCGAAGTCGGAAACGTTCCGCAAAATGTATTGGACTTCGCTCTACGTTACGAAAGCCATTGAGTATATCCATCGTCGCCTGCTGGGCCGACCCACCTACGGTCGCCAGGAGACCAATCAGTATTTTGATATCTGCGCAAAGAAGGGATTTTATGCCTTAGTTGATGCTCTGATTGACAGCAAGGAATACAGTGAATCATTTGGTGAGGATACGGTGCCCTATGAGCGCTATCTGACGCCGGCTGGGGTTTCCCTACGCACCAATCGGGTGGGCAACTTTAGAGAAGATCGCGGTCCGAAGGTTGAGCCTGAGATTACGCCTCGCTTTGTCGAGCTGGGGGCTGTGGCCAGCGATCGCCCCTTACCTGATATCCAAAATCGCATTACCCAGGGGGTTAATCGTCAGCGGGAGCAAACCAAAGTCTTCAAGCTGACCTCACTGGTCGACAAAGCCAATCTTAAGCTTGTGATTCAGGCGGTTTACCGGCAGGTCTTTGAGCGCGACGTTGCGCCCTACATTGTCAAGAGCGAGTTTACGGCGCTAGAGAGCAAGTTGGGTAATGGTGAGATCACCCTTAAGGAATTTATTGAGGGCTTAGGCTGCTCCAATCTATATCTCAAGGAGTTCTACACGCCCTATCCAAATACCCAGGTGATTGAATTCGGCACAAAGCATTTCCTGGGACGCGCGCCAAGGGATCAGGCTGAGATTCGCAAATACAATCAGATTTTAGCCTCTGAAGGGCTACGCGGCTTTATCAGGGCGATGGTGGGTAGCCCAGAATATGCGGAGATATTTGGTGAGGATGTGGTGCCCTATCGCCGCTATCCTACCCTGCCTGCGGCTAACTTCCCCAATACCGAACGGCTTTACAACCGCTTGACTAAGCAAACCCGTGAAGTGGTCGTGCCGAGCTTCGAACCCGCAAATGGTGCAGGGGCTCCTGAGGCCATGCCAATGATGGCTCAAGCAATCGCGAAGGGAGAGTAACTCAGGCCCATCGATAATCGGGCTGGGGCTTTGGGCTCAACGTCTTAAAAGCGATCGCGCTGCGGCGCGCAATTCTTAAAGACGTTGAGCCTGATAAAGCGGCTTTAACGATAGCGATAGCCAGAACGATAGTGATAGCTAGATGGATGAACGCATTAAGTCACATCGGGATGCTGCTTTATCCCACCGATCGACATGTAACTTTTTATTGCAAAACCTGAGGTTAGTTTATTTTGGCCTAGAGAGAAAAAAAATAGCTGACCTTAATTTCGCTCTAACGTTCCCGAACCGCCTATCTGTAGGGCAGTTCATATTCTTAGCATTCTGAATCAGAATATTACGAAATGTTACGCAGCTTTTAAGGAGAACGGCCCAATGCCTGAGAATGTATCAGGTAAGGCTGTTGTGCTCTCAACGTTTCTTCGTTGTTTTTTGCGTCGAATGTTTACCGTGCTCAGCGCCAAACGTGGTTTCGACGTTATCAACTGTCTAGCCTAAACGGCTTCTATTCTTTTGGAGGACTTTATCCATGAGTATTGTCACGAAATCCATCGTGAATGCTGACGCTGAGGCACGCTACCTCAGCCCGGGTGAATTGGATCGAATCAAGGGGTTTGTGACCTCTGGTGAGCGTCGTCTACGCATCGCTCAGGTTTTGACTGAATCACGCGAGCGTATTGTTAAGCAAGCTGGCGATCAGCTCTTTCAGAAGCGGCCTGATGTGGTCTCCCCTGGCGGCAACGCCTACGGTGAAGAAATGACCGCAACTTGCCTGCGCGATATGGACTACTACCTGCGCCTGATCACTTACGGTGTGGTTGCAGGAGATATCACCCCCATCGAAGAGATTGGCCTAGTGGGTGTTCGCGAAATGTACAACTCTCTTGGAACCCCCGTTCCTGCTGTTGCAGAGTCTGTGCGCTGCATGAAGAGCGTAGCGTCTTCTTTGCTCTCCGGCGAAGATGCCGCTGAGGCTGCTGCTTATTTCGACTACGTCGTTGGTGCGATGCAGTAGGTGCTGCATTTCACAAGCCGAGTCATTGTTAAAACACCGATTGTTTAAGGACGCAAAAAAATGCAAGACGCAATTACTTCTGTAATTAATTCTTCGGATGTTCAGGGCAAGTATCTGGATGGTTCCGCTATGGACAAGCTTAAGGCTTACTTCCAGACGGGTGAATTGCGAGTTCGGGCTGCAACCACCATCAGCGCTAACGCTGCTGAAATTGTCAAGGATGCGGTTGCTAAGTCCCTGCTTTACTCTGATATCACTCGCCCCGGCGGCAATATGTACACCACCCGTCGCTATGCTGCCTGCATCCGCGATTTGGACTACTATCTCCGCTACTCCACCTATGCCATGTTGGCAGGCGATCCGTCCATCTTGGATGAGCGCGTGCTCAACGGTTTGAAGGAGACCTACAACTCTCTAGGCGTTCCTATTGGTGCAACGGTTCAGGCGATTCAGGCCATGAAAGAGGTCACTGCTACCCTAGTGGGTGCTGATGCCGGTAAGGAGATGGGCGTTTACTTCGATTACATCTGCTCCGGTTTGAGCTAATCGCAGCCCTTAGATCGAATCTTTAGACTGAATCTTTAGCTAAGGCCGCCGCTGGCTGCCAAAGCTAAGAAAATCCTGGGAGTCTGGGATGGGTGTTATGTCTCTAGCATTCCATTTGGAAAAGCTGCTTTTGTTTAACATTGATCTTTGACTTCCAGGCTGTTTGTAAGCCCATAGTATTGGACCATGACGATTGGTCGAGCAGCGATAGACTGCGGGCTGACCCGACGAGCGCGTTTAGTTTATTTGTGATTGTTCCGTTTGTAATTGTTCTGAGGTGATGGGGTGATTCGACGCCGTTAAGTGGTCAGACGAGTTACCCGACAGCGCGGCAGAATCTCAACCTTAAGGCAGAAGAGGAAAAACCGATATGCGGATGTTCAAAGTTACGGCCTGTGTTCCCAGTCAGACACGAATCCGGACACAGCGCGAATTGCAGAATACCTACTTTACTAAGCTTGTTCCCTACGGCAACTGGTTCCGTGAGCAACAGCGTATCCAGAAAATGGGCGGAAAGATTGTCAAGGTTGAGCTTGCGACCGGTAAGCCTGGCGCAGATGTTGGCTTGAGCTAGGGCGCGTCATCAATTAAAACCAGAATGTTTCCGGTGTAAGCATTACCGCGCCCGCACCGCATAACAAACTAGGGGCTAAAACGCCTTCCGCATAAAGACTTGACCGCTAAATGATAACAGCCCCTGGGGGCTGCCTTTGCAATTTACCTGGAACATTCCATTCGGATTGAATAATCTTTTGTTTCGGCGTTGCCCTGTGGGACGCCGAAATTTGTTTTTAAGGCCCTATTCTAACCGTCTATTCAGCTGTGACAGTCCTCTAAAAGTTCCCAAATAAAAACCGACGACCCTAATGGGCTGTCGGTCGGTTGTGTGTTCCCTGTAGATGACTCGGCTAGAGTTGAGTCCTCCACAGTATGGCTAACCCTTAAATGAAGTTGAGCGATTTAAATCAACTGAAAGTGTGATATGAATCACCATCTTCTTCCCAAGATTCCACTTCAAGCAGTTCGCTGATGGAATCTTTCATTGTGAACTCAAATTCTTCGAGTTCTTTTTTCCAGTAGCTCCATTCATCGCCAAACAAGAACGCTATTTTCCATAAGCGATCGCTGGGTCGAATCAGCTTTGAGTCAACCAAAGATTTGACCTTCAACTGAAACTTCTCCATGGGATGAACAAGGCTGGAGTTCACCAAGGTATCTGTCATATTCTGATTGTTGAAATTCTACGTTAGAGTTTTTAAGCGCCGATTGATTAAGTGACTTGAGGGTACAGCGTTTCGTTTCTGGGTAAGGTACACAGCTCATGTGCTGAGGGCAAGTGTTTAAAACTCCCCCATACATCTCACTGGATTCAATACGCTATATCTGTGTCGGCAGCGCTTAGTTTGCTAGAAAACAACGTTAACACACTGTTTGGTATTTAGCATTGATATCCCAAATCTTGGATTTTGTAGCGCCAGATACGCTTTGGGCTGCTTTGGGCCAGCTGCGATATTTTAGGCTACAGCAATCCGCCCAAACACTCAGACGAGTTGCCAGTCAGACTGCTGCTGTATTGACCACTTCAGCGAGACTCGGTGCGGTGAGTAATCTAATCAAAGCTAGAGGGAGCTGTTGGGCTCGGGCTGTGATGATTGCTCTGGTGTGGGTAGGCGCAGTCCTGGTCGGAAATCCCGCTGAGGCTCGGGCAGAATTGGTGGTTCCAGTAACAGCTCGGGTGACGGCTCTAGTGACAGTTCCGGTGACATCTTCGTCGGCTGAGGCGGTGGCTAAACGCTCTGCTGACGATATTGCCTCTGAGAAGGTGGGCCAGTTTGTATCGGCATATTTGCAAGTTGTAACGCTGATTGAGCAGCGGGAAAGCGATTTACAACGGGTGGAAACCGAATCAGAATCGCTGCAGCTCCAGCGACAAATTCAATCAGAAGCACTTACCCTGATTGAAAAGGCAGGGCTAACCTGGAGCGAGTATCAGCAGCTCCTGGGGCTGGCCAACAGCGATCCGGACTTTCGCGATCGCATTTTGGCTCAGGTTGAAGAGAGCAGCCTTCAGGCAAATGAACCCCTATGACAGCTTCAGATCATACAGCCCATCTTTCGGCGGAACCGGATCCCTTTCAGCGGCAGATTGCTGAGGCCGTTGGCGAGGCCGATGGCGCTGGTGAGCCCCAACTGCACCACCAGTACCGGCAGGCCAAAGCAACGCTCCAATATTTAGTGGAGCGGCTTGATCTTAGCGATCGCGAACGCATTGGCTTAGAGGCTGAGATCCAAAGCCTGACAGGATTGCTGCATAAGCTGGAAGCCTCGGTGGTTCATATTGCCGCCTTTGGCTTGGTGGGGCGGGGTAAATCTTCCCTGCTCAACGCATTGATCGGTCAATCGGTCTTTGCCACCGGTGCGATTCATGGTGTAACCCAGCAGGTTGAAAGCGTACGTTGGCAGGTTAGCCGTGAAACCCTAACCAGCAAGGAAACGCCCCAGCAGGATATTCTGCGGGCCTCTTTACAGGGACTGGGGGAGTCCCGCATTGAACTGATTGATACCCCTGGCATTGATGAAGTGGGGGGAGAAGCGCGGGAAGCCTTGGCAAAGCGCATTGCCCAACAGGTGGATCTGATTTTATTTATTATTGCCGGGGATATGACCCAGGTTGAGTATGAGGCGCTCCAACAGCTGCGGCAGGCCAGCAAACCCATGCTGCTGGTACTCAATAAAATCGACCAGTATCCTGAGAGCGATCGCGCCGCCATTTACCAAAAGCTGCGGGATGAGCGGCTGCGGGATCTGATTTCCCCTGATGAGATTGTGATGGTAGCAGCCTCTCCCCTGGTGGTGCGGGCCAAACAGCAGGCTGACGGCTCGATTCGGCGCCAAAGGGAACGAGGCCAGCCCCAGGTTGATCCGCTTAAGGTCAAAATTTTGCAGGTGCTGCAGCGGGAGGGCAAAGCTCTGGTTCTGCTCAACACGCTGCTGTATGCCGATAGCCTTAACGACCAGATTATTGCCCAAAAGCTCAAACTCCGCGATCGCGCCGCTGAAGATACCCTGTGGACGGGGGTCATGACCAAAGCGATCGCCGTGGCTTTAAACCCGGTGACCGCTTTAGATTTGCTGGGCGGTGCCGCTGTGGATATTACCCTAATTGTGGCCCTCTCTAGGGTCTATGGCTTAGAGCTAGACCAGCCGGGGGCTGTTCGGTTACTTAAAACCATTGCTCTGGGGCTGGGAGGATTAACCGCTAGCGATTTGTTGGTCACCTTTGGGCTAAGTTCGCTAAAAGGTCTGCTGGGGGGCGCAACGGTCGCGACCGGGGGGCTGGCGGCTCCATCTTATGTGGGCGTTGCCCTGACTCAAGCAGCGGTGGCAGGCTGCGCTACCTACGCCATCGGTAAGGTGACCCAAACCTATCTGGCCCAGGGGGCAAGCTGGGGAGAGAAAGGCCCCAAGGCCGCCATCGCTCAGGTGCTAAATTCCCTAGATGAAGCGTCAATTATGAATCGCATCAAGGCTGAGCTGCGCACCAAGCTGGGAAAGCCAGCCTGAGAGCCTCAAGGTTCAACAGAATTTTGATTAATGATGAAACGGAATCGCCAGTAGGGGAATTAACGTTGGCGCGATCGCCACCCAAGGCAGTCGGCAAAATGCCAGGGATTGACGGTCTTCCACCAGCAGTAGATCAACTCGCTGGGCCAGCCGTCCCGGAGCCACTGCGCAGCTAAAGGGTGCCGAAACCAGTGGCTCAGTTAAATCGGGTGAGTGTAAATTAGGTGACTGCAAATTGGGTGACTGAGCCACCTGCACTAAAGATTCTGCCAGCACAAACCGGCTGGTTTGCTGGGTTGCCCAAGCATCGGCCCTAAGCTCTCGAAGAAACATCAGCTCTTCCCACAGGCTTTGGCTATGCGGGAGCCAAGATGTCCACCGCCGCAGCCAGCCCAGCCAAAAGCTCCAAAGCGTATCCTGAAACCACAAGTGGGCCTGCTCATGGGCTAAAACCGCAGCTAAATGCTCCCCATCAAGCTGATCGATCAGTCCTTGGCTAATCACCAGCTCTGCCCGCCACAGCCCCACCTGAGCGCTATAGGGTAGATCCGTCGGCAACAGCCGCGCAGATTGATTATGGACCACTATGATCTCTAACGCTTTGATCTGCCGCTCGGCCAGGTAGCCCTGAAACGCTAAAACCACCAATAGTCCGCAGCCATATCCCAGAAAAATCCAGGCCGCTGCGTAGGTCAACCAGCCTTCCCACGGGGCCACCATATTCCCCCGCGGCCCCATACACACAATCGACAGGGCCGTACTGACCAATAGCAAAGGCGCTGCCACAAACCCTAACAGGCTCTGCCGCCAGCGATGGGGAGTATTAGCCGGATCGGGGCGCGATCGCGCTCTAATGCCCCAGGCGATCGCACCAATCAAAATCACCATGGCTAGATGCATAAATCGTCTCCCCGCTGGGCGCGAACGGCGCGAATCCGCTCGGCGATCGCTTCAATTTGCTCCAAACTGCGACTATCTAGGCTGTCGGCAAAAGCGGCCACAATATCTGGGTTACCCACGGCTAAAAACTGCTGCAGGCGATCGTGGGCGTTTAGAATCTGCGCATTTTTTTCAGAAACCAGCGCTTCCCAGTAAAAGCTTCGTCCTTTTTTATGGGCCTTAACCCATCCTTTCTGGGCCAGTCGATTGAGAACAGTCGTGACGCTAGCGTAGGCCAGTTCTCGATCGGGATCGGCCAAAATTTCAGTATGAATGGCTTTGGCCGTGGTAGTGCCAAACTGCCACAGCAGCTGCAAAATCTCAGTCTCTAGGCTGCCAAGGGAGAGGCGTTTGGGGGTGTGCTCTGGCAACGGAGCCATAACTTTAACTGCAAGAAGAAAGCAAATCAGGGTAAATCGTATTTATCCTTGGGCTTAGTATACGGGCCTTACCGTAGTTAGACACGCTGTCTTTTGACCCAAAATCCATTTTTTCTCAAAATGTACAAGTGGCAAAGTCTGCCTAAATCATTTCTGTAGACGCCATCCTATGGTTCGGTTCCCATTTTCGGACGATGCCTATTTTCAAACGATGGGAGAGCCGAGGTTTTAATTTGAGAGGCCCGTCTATGAAGCAACTGTTTGCTGGTTTGGTGCTATTCCTGTTCCTCAGCATGGTGAATCTTAGTCCTGCCTATGGGGAGGAGGCCATCCAAATTCCTGCCTCAGCCTGGTTAAACGTTGGCCTAACAGCAGAAGAAGCAGAAGACCACTGGGTTGCGATCGCCGCCTTTGGTCAAGCGATCCGTCAAGACAAGCAGCTTGCGCTGGCTTACGGCAATCGCTGCGTAGCCTATATTCACGTGGCAGAACACGACCTGGCCATTGCCGATTGCGCTCAGGCGATCGCCCTAGAGCCCCAGCGCGGTGAATTTTATCTTAACCGGGGCGTAGCAGAATTTCGCCAGGGTAAGTTTCAGCAGGCCATTGCCGACTACGACCTGGCGCTAATGCGATCGCCTCAAGATTTTCGCGTTTTGTACAATCGAGGGCTAGCCCAGGCAGAAACGGGAGACTATCGATCCGCAATTGCTAGCTATGATCAGGCATTGAGCCTGTTTCAAGACGTCTCCAACAGCCCGTCAGATCGGCTCAATATCCTCTACAGCGATCGAGGACTGGCCTACGCCGCCGTGGGGCAGCTAGAAGATGCTATGACGGACTTTGAGGCGGCGATCGCCGCCAAACCCGATGGCAGCCAAGCTTACTACAACCGAGCCTGCGTCTGCCACCGGCACGGTCAGCTCCACACTGCCCTGGCTGATTTTACCCAGGCGCTCGCCTTAGACGCGCAGTTTACCGATGCCGCAATGAATCGAGGACTAGTTCACTATCAGCTTGGTCAGCTAGATGCGGCGCTGGCAGATTTGCACACGGCAGCTAGCCAGTACCGGCACCAGGGCCAGATGGCTCACTATCACTATTTGCTGCCGCTTATTGAAACGGTAACTGCCGCCTCTAAAAGCATTGTTTGACTTCCGTAGCTTTGTCGTTCAACTGTTCAAAATTCCTATGTTTTTCTCCTCAAAATCTTTGAATCTGTTTGTTCCCGCCGCGATCGCCAGCGCTGCGCTAGTTGCCATTCCCGCCGCAATCGCCTCGCGGCCTGCTGCAACAGATATCCGCTTATCTGCCATCCTGCTGGCCGGCGCCAGTGGGCACGACCATCATCACCCTCCGGCAACCTCAGAGGACGTTGCCGGGCCAGATCATCAGGCTCATCAGGACCATGACGGGATGCATCAAGACGACAGTATGCCTCATGGCGAAGAGCCTGGCAGCATGGAGCACGGCGGCGAGCACCATAACCATGCCCCCCTATCTGTTCCCAGTGGGATGCCCGCACCCACCTTAGATTTGGTGGTTAATCCCGACCCTGTGGAGGGCTGGAATTTGGAGCTAAAGACCACTAACTTTCGGTTTGCTCCAGAAAATGTCAACGGCCCTAGCAGCACAGACGAAGGCCACGCCCATATTTCTATTAATGGTGAAAAAATGGGCCGCATTTACAGCAACTGGTATCATCTGCCCGCTTTGCCTCCCGGCACTCACACTATCCGAGTTGAGCTCAATGCCAACGGTCACGAACCGCTGTTTTACCAGGGAGAAGCGATCGCCGATAGTGAAGTTATTACCGTGGTCGCTGGAGAATAAACTGCCGTTATCAGCCGTCCTGGACCTCGCAGAAGGGATGGTCTGTGGGTGAGAGATTGGCCCCAAACCCAGTCGCTAAACGAATTGCTCTAAATCGTCGATTAAAAAATAAATTTAAGGGCGATCGCCCAGTCTGCCTCATCGCGAATCAGATCAATCCGCTGTAAAAATTCTAGAAAGTAAAAGCGACGCTCGGCTTCGGAGAGATCCTGCCAGAACTGAGGGATGGAGACGGTCTGAGCAATTTCTAAGAGATTAATCGGCGGAAGCTGGGCCTGCTGCTGGCGAATGGCGGCGATTTCGGTTTGCAGGGTGTAGCGGCGCAGGTCGGCGGTGGCCTCGTCTAAAATCCCCTCTTGGATGAGTTCTGGCAGGCGATCGATCACCGCTTGCTTTTGCCGAATCTGCTGGGCAATGCCGGCTTTAAT
>JBCDFX010000024.1:0-19741 GCA_039177155.1 Cyanobacteria bacterium P01_H01_bin.119 | reverse complement strand
GTCTCAACAAACTCTCGCTGGGGCAGTGCCCTAAAGCTTTCGTAGAGTTCAACCATCGTAGGCCGGGCCGGATTTTGAAAAAAGAGCTTAATATTACCGCCGACCAGGCCACAGTTAGGCGTTTCAGCCAGCAAACGAACCCCCTCCGCTAGCCAGTTGCGGTCGGGGTTCGTTTGCTGGCTGAAACGCCTAACTGTGGCCTGGTCGGCGGTAATATTAAGCTCTTTTTTCAAAATCCGGCCCGGCCTACGATGGTTGAACTCTACGAAAGCGTTAGGGCACTGCCCCAGAGAGAGTTTGTTGAGACCCATCACTATGGGGCCACCGCCAATGTGTTTACTTTGCGCAGCGTTATTCATCGAGTCGGGGAGTTTAATGCAGCGCTCAAATCGAGCGGCGATGTTGAGTGGGGTCAGCGGGTCTATGCCCAGGGATATCGGCAAGTGTATGGGGAGTCAGCCATCGTTGAACATCCAACTCGCGCTTCTTTCAAGGCTCTCTATTTGCGCACACGTCGGCTTGCAGGGGGGCACTATGACATTCAGCTTGGCCAAGCGATCTCTAGCTGGCAACGGCAAAAAGTCTTTGTCAGGGCTTTAGCGTGGAATTTAATGCCCCCCGTATTTTTCGCGATTAGCACCTTTAAGAATAAACATCTTCAGGGGACTATGCAAAAGCTAAAAGTTTCACTGGCGATGTGGTTAGTGCGCTATATCAGCGCTTTAGAGCTGTTGAGGTTAAAGCTAGGAGGAGCCTCTAGTCGAGCTTAAGCATAGGGCTTGGCTAGATGTTGATAAGCGCCATGAACAATACTGAGTGTCCCTTTGTTTCTGTTATTATTCCGGTCTTTAATGACGCTGAGCGTCTTAAGCGCTGCCTGGCTGCTTTGAGTCAGCAGCGCTATCCCGCCGATCGCTTTGAAATTGTTGTCATCGACAATGGTTCTGATGACCCAGGTGCAATTGCTGATAGTACGAGGCCGTTCAGCCAGGTAACGCTTACGGTAGAGCCCGCGCCCGGTTCCTATATTGCCCGTAATAAAGGAATTTCTATGGCTATGGGCGAGATCATTGCCTTTACTGATGCTGACTGTATTCCGGCATCTGACTGGTTAGCAGAGGGGGTTGCCTGTTTGCAGCAGACGCCTAACTGTGGCCAGGTCGTAGGTAATGTCGAACTCTTCTTTGTTGATTCTCAACGGCCTACTTTAGTTGAAGTTTATGAAAGCTTGACTGCCCTTCGCCAAGATCGGTTGCTTAAGCAGTTCCATGGTGGTGCAACAGCAAACGTTTTCACTTGGCGGCAGGTGATTGAGCAGGTGGGCCTGTTCAATACACGGCTCAAATCGGCTGGAGATATGGAGTGGGGCAATCGTATTTTTCAAGCTGGATATCAACAGATATACGCTCCCAATGTTCGCGTTCAGCATCCTGCACGGAGTTCTTTTCAGGCGCTAAAAAAACGAGCGCTGCGATTAGCAGGCGGTGCCTACAACTGGTGTATCAAGCCTGAAGACTCATTTGTTCAGAAGCAGAAAATGTTTGCACGGTTGCTGCTTGATAAACTGATTGAACCCGTAAAATTCTCGATAGAGACTTTTCGCAACCCGAAGGTTAAAAGCCTTGGTCAGCGTCTTGGCTTAACTTCAATTTCTTTTTATTTGAGGTATGCCGGTGCGGCCGAGTTGATCAGGCTAAAGCTGGGCGGTAATTCCAACCGGGAATAGCAGTCGTATCTAATCTAGTTTTATTAAGCATTTCTAAATAGCTCAATCGTTATGAAAATTGCCTTCGTGGTTGGAGAATTTCCAGTTTTATCACAAACTTTTGTCATCAACCAGGTGACGGGTTTGCTCGATCGCGGCCATGAAGTTTTGATTTATACCAAGCGATTTGGTGATTGGTGTAATTCCCATCCTGATGTGGCTCGCTACGGTCTTAAAGAGCGGACCTTTAAGTATTTTGATGTTCCAAGCAACTATTTTTGGCGCATTGTTCAGGGAGTCGGGCTTTTTATCTTAAACTTCCATCGAAATCCGGGCCTGATCCTCAGAGCCTTGAATATTTCAACTTTTGGTCTTCAAGTTGCTCGGCTGTGGTTGCTGTATTCAGCTATTTCGCTATCTCGAATGCCGAATGACTTTGATATTGTTCATTGCCAGTTTGGCACCTATGGATACCAGGGTTGGATATTTCAACAGATGATGGATCTTCAGCCAAAGCTAGTTCTGATGTTTCGCGGCCATGACATCAGCAGCTTTGTGCGCGAGAAGGGAGAACAAATTTATGACAATCTCTTTCCAGCCGCCGATATCTGTCTAACAAACTGCGAGTTTTTCCGTCAGCGCATTATTCAGCTTGGCTGCCCTCCAGAAAAGGTTGCTGTTCATTATTCAGGGCTAGATATGGCAAAGTTTAGCTATCATTCACGGCAGCCCAATTCCGATGGTTCTATTCGGTTAATCACAACGGGACGGCTAGTCGAGAAAAAAGGGATCGAGTATGCGATTCGCGCGATCGCCCAGATTGCACCTCAGTATCCTCAGATTCGGTACACCATCATCGGTGATGGCCCTCTGCGTTCTGAATTTGAAACCTTAATTAAACAATTGGGTCTAACGGATAATGTGCAGCTTTTGGGTTGGCAATCAGAGCAGGCGCTGATTGATTCTCTCAATCAGGCTCACTTATTTATTGCGCCCAGCGTTACGGCGGCAGACGGCAATCAAGATGCGCCTATTAACGTGCTGAAAGAGGCGATGGCCATGGGCATCCCTGTTGTCAGCACGTACCACGGCGGTATCCCCGAATTAGTAGAAGATGGCGTATCAGGCTATCTCGTGCCTGAGAGAGATGTAGAGGCATTGGCAGAGCGACTGCGCTGGCTGCTGGATGAGCCTGAACGCTGGCCTGAGATGGGCCGGGCCGGACGGGCTGCGGTTGAGCAAAATTTTGATCTGACCCATTTAAATGATTTGCTGGTGGCTCGCTACCAGGCGCTGCTCCAGTCTGCCCCGCCGCCCGTTGTGCCGGCTCTTAGTGCGATCGCCCCCTGATTTAAAGACACCCGTTTGCTAAGCCACGATGTTTCAACCTTAATCTGTCTCAAACTCAATTTATGGAGTCTCTGATCATGAGTGAACCAAACGTTACCCTTGTGGTTGTTCCAAGAGAGCGCTTTAGCTGCACTCAAGCCACTTTAGAGAGCATTTACGAACACACTCAGATGCCGTTTAATCTGGTGTGCGTCGATGGTAACTCGCCGCCGAAAGTGCGCGATTATTTGTCGGCCCAAGCCGAGGCCAAGGGCTTTCATCTAATTCGCACCGAGTATTATCTCTACCCCAATCAGGCGCGAAACCTGGGGGCAGCGGCGGTTAAAACCCCATATTTGGTTTTTGTCGATAATGATGTGATTGTCACGCCGGGCTGGCTGAAAGCCTTAGTAGACTGCGCCGAAGAGACCAATGCAGCGGTGGTTGGGCCGCTGATGTGCCAGCATGAGCCGGTTCATGAAGAAATTCACTTTGCCGCCGGAGAATCGCATATTGTGGTGGACAAAAGAGGCCGCCGTCGCCTGCGAGAAAAAATGTATAAGCAGGGCAAGACCGTGGAAAAAGTGCGCTCAGAACTTGTGCGCACCGAAACTGAGCTGGCAGAGTTCCACTGCGTGCTGGTGCGCTGCAGCGCCCTAGAGCGGCTTGGCGGTTTGGACGAAGCCATGCTTAATACCAAGGAACATCTGGATTTTTGTATGTGTATTCGGCAGCTTGAGGAAACGGTTTATTTTGAGCCAACCTCTGTTGTGACCTACGTTCCAGGAAAGCCTCAGATGTGGGGCGATCTGCACTACTACATGCTGCGCTGGAGCGACGAGTGGACCCTTAAAAGCCTCAACCATCTAAGAGAGAAGTGGGATCTCGCTGAGGACAGCTATTTCACCACGAAGTACAAAAAGCTGGGTTGGCGACGCAAGATGACCATTATTGGGCCGCTGATTTTCCGTCTCACCTTTGGCCTTTACAGCCCCAAGCTAGAGCGCTTGATGATGGGGCTTGAGCCTCGCCTCAATCGCTACCTCACCCTGCGTCATGCCCGCACCCAGCAGCGCTATCAGCAGCGATCGCTTGGGGATAAGCCAGTTTCTACAGCGCTATCGAGCTAGGCTCCGTGATCAGTTTCTTGTTTTTGCTTACTGTTAGCCGCCATGCCGCCTGAAATCGTCCATACCCCGGATAGCCTGCTGCGCCGCCCTCGATTTTTGTTGAGGAGTATGGGGCGCGATCTGCTGGCTTCCCGCGAACTGGCCTGGCGGCTAATGGTCCGTGATATTAGCGCCCAATATCGCCAAGCGGCCCTGGGCATTATCTGGGCGTTTATTCCACCCATTGCTATGGCGCTGGGCTTCACATTGGCTAAAGACGCCAATGTGTTTACCGTAGGCGAAACCGATATCCCCTATCCGGCCTACGTAATGTTTAACACTGCGCTATGGCAAACCTTTGTAGAAGCGGCAACAGGGCCGGTGCAGGCAGTGGTAAAAGCTAAGCCGATGCTAGCCCGGGTAAATTTTCCTCGGGAGGCTCTTATTTTGGCCAAGCTGGGGGAAGTTGGGTTTAACTTTTGCATCAAGCTGGTCTTAGTGGTGGGGCTGTTTCTCTATTTTCAGGTGCCAATCAGCTGGGCTGTGGTTTTGACCCCGGTTGCCCTGATTCATCTGGTGCTGTTGGGCACCTTGGTGGGGGTTCTGCTGGCTCCCATCGGGGTTCTATACCAGGATGTGTCTAAGAGTTTGAACATGGTGATGGGGTTTTGGTTGTTTTTGACCCCGGTGATTTACCCGGTTCCAACGGAGGGATTATTTAGTGCTTTGGTGGCTCTAAACCCGGTGACGCCGCTGCTCTCTGCTATTCGCGAGCTGGCCACCACGGGAATGCTGTCAAACCCGGTGGGGTTCTGGGTGGTGAGCGGGGGCACTTGGTTGGGGCTGCTGGTGATTTGGATTGGATTTCGGATTGCGATTCCCTATGTGGTTGAGAGGGTCACGTCATAATGCTGGTTAACCGTCAAACATCGTCGCCCTTATCTGATTCTGATGTGCCCCAGCGTTCTCCAGTTATTGCTGTCGAGGGAGTTTCAAAGAAGTTTTGTCGTGATTTAAGGCGATCGCTGTTCTACGGCGTGCAGGATATCGCTGCCGACCTAACCGGGGGCCGCAAGCGCTGCGATCGCCTTCGTCCTAAAGAATTTTGGGCGCTGCAAGATGTCAGTTTTCAGCTTTATCGGGGCCAGGCCATTGGGCTGGTGGGCAGCAATGGTGCGGGTAAGAGCACTCTACTGCGGATTATCAGCGGCTTAATTAAGCCGGATATGGGGCAGGTGAGAATCCAAGGGCGACTGGCGCCGCTGATTGCCTTGGGAGCGGGATTCAACCCTATTCTGACGGGGCGAGAAAATATCTATGCCAATATGTCGATTTTGGGGCTTACCACCCGCGAGATTGACGAGCGGTTTCGAGACGTGGTGGAGTTTGCCGAAATTGCAGAGGCGATCGATGCGCCCGTGCAGACCTACAGTTCTGGCATGGCAGCACGGCTGGGGTTTGCCTGCGCCATCTACACCGAACCCGACATTTTGCTGATTGATGAAGTCTTAGCCGTAGGGGATGCCCGCTTTAAGGCAAAGTGCTACCGCCGACTGTACGAACTGCGGCAGCGGGGCGTTGCGTTTATTTTGGTGAATCACAATCCCCAGGCTATTTTGAACATCTGCGATCGCGCCATCTATCTCTCCGGTGGGCGATTGATTGCCGCAGGGGAGGTGGATACGATTATCTCCCAATACGAACGAGATCTGTTTCTATCCGGTATTGATCAAAGCGCAAATCGCCTGACGCTGCCGTCTAAATCTCTGGCAGAAAGTTCTGGTATTGATATTTGCGCGCTTTTTTTTCGCGATCGCCATAATGAGCCCACTCATCAGCTACTGGCCGGGGAGCCGATCACGTTCTGCGCAGCCTGTAAATCGCGGCAGCCTCAGAGCAACGTGTCTCTTCATATCAAAATTACCCGGATTGGCGGGGAAGACAGCTCAACTATGGTGCTCTATCTCAGCGGCGATAACGACGGCGTGTTTTTTGAGGTGCCGGCTGGCGAGGTTGAGTTCCGGCTGCAGCTACCCTATCTCGGCCTGGCACCCGGCAGCTACACCATGCAGATTAAGGTCAAGCAAGACTCTATCTTCAGCTTTGATGTGGTGGATTCTTTTCGATTTACGGTTATGGCCGACTGCAATATGCAGCGCTGTCGATTTTATCAACCGCGCCAGTGGGTGCTGGCCCAGTTTCCGGAGGATACCTGCCGATGACGCTTCCCCAGCTCAGCATTATTATTCCAACGCACAATCGCCCTGAACTTTTACCCCTAGCCGTGCAGAGCGCACTGTCACAAACTATTCAAAACCTGGAAGTCATTGTGGTGAATGATGGCTCAGAGCAGTTTCCAGATCTACCAGCGGATCCTCGGCTGCGGGTGATTCACCTGCAATCTTCCCAGGGAGGAGCAGGCGCTCGCAATGTCGGCACCAAAGCCGCCCAGGGGCGCTGGGTGACTTATTTAGATGATGACGATACGCTATTGCCCCATATGGCAGAGAAATCTCTTGAGGCGATCGCCAACGCCTCAGGGCCATACCCCGTTGCCGTGATCTCAGGGATTGAAGTTGTAACCCCCGAAGGCAAGGTCTCCAGACAGCGAATTCCGCCCGAACGGTGTCCTAAAGGCGGAAACTTTTTTTTAGAGCCTCAACAGCCGGGCCGATCGTACCTAACCAAGCAAACCCTGGTGGTGGAGCGAGAGGTAATTCTAGGGATTGGCGGCTGGGATCAAAGCTTCCGGTCGCGGGTTCACTCGGAGCTGTTTTTGCGGTTAAACCCCGCCTGCACCATTGTCGGCATTCCTGATATGACCTATCGACTGCGACGTCATATTGGGCCTCGCGTTTCCAGCAATTCGGGGCTGCGACAGGAGAGCTTTCAGCGTCTGGTTCAAAAGCACGGCCGTGCTTTTAAGGCTCATCCGCAGGCGTTTGCCCAGTTTCTTCTGCGTCATGCCAAAGTCTCTTGGGAACTGAGTCAACACTGGGCAGCGATTGAGGCGGTAACGTGGGCGATAACGCTCTCTCCTGCCGATATCAGCAAAAGATTAATCTCACGGTTTGTGCGCCAATCAATCCGCCGACTTCGGCACCTGCGCTTCATGACTCGATCTAAAAATGCAGCCTCTTTGTAATTCATCGCTGCCTTCTCAGTTCCCAGCCGATTGCTGACCATGATTCCACTAAAGCCCTCGATTGATACACATCAGCGCCAGATGACTTGGCCATTCAGTATTGACCAAGTCATCTGGCTTCTTATTGGGGTTGGAGTCCTTCTGCGGACGGTTCAATATGGTCTAAATATTTCTCTATGGATTGATGAGGCGTTTATTTCGCTCAATGTTATTAATCGCTCATTTTTGGAACTCTTGCAGCCCCTCGACTATCGCCAGGGGGCTCCCTATGGCTTTCTTTTATTAGAAAAGCTTGCCGTTAGTCTTTTGGGAACTCAAGAATGGGTGCTGCGGCTTGTTCCTTTTTTAGCCGGGGTTACATCGCTATGGCTGTTTCGGAGCGTTGCTCTGGCTTTGGTGTCTCCTGCCGCTGCCGCGATCGCCTTAGGACTCTTTGTCTTTTCTGATCGGCTGATTTATTTCTCAGCCGAAGTCAAGCAGTATTCAACAGATGTGGCGGTGGCCCTGCTGCTGTATTGGGTCATTATTCGGGGCCTCGATAAACCCCTACGATGGCAGCGAGCGGTCGGAATTGCGCTGCTAGGGGCGATCGCGCTGTGGTTTTCCCACCCGGCGGTGTTTGCGCTGGCCGGAATCGGATTGACTCTAGTGATCCGCGCTATCCAGCAGCAGGGGAGAGCAGACCTGCAAAAATATATAGCCATCTTTACCGTTTGGCTCTCAAGCTTTGTCGGTTTTTACTGGATTACGCTGCGCCCCCTTACCCAAAACGAAGCGCTGCAAGACTCCTTTGGCCAAAAGCATGGCGCTTTTATGCCGCTGCCAACGTCTCTTGAGAGCCTCAACTGGTATGTCGAAAATTTCTTAGGATTTTTCAACGACCCGGTTGGTATCCCTGCAGTGGCACTGGCAGCATGCTTTTTTATCGTCGGACTTTGTGCCCTATGGCGGAGCCGCCCGTTGACGATGGCACTGCTGTTGATGCCAATCGGACTGACACTATTGGCATCAGGGCTGCAGCAGTATCCGTTTAAGGCAAGGCTGATTTTATTTTTGGTTCCTTTCGCTATTTTGATTCTGGCTGAAGGCGCCCGACTGATGGCGGCTCAGCTTGCTGCACATCAGCGATTTATCGGAGCGCTGCTGATTGTCGCTCTGTTCTTTCAGCCCGTTCACTATGCTGTTAATAATTTAAGAAATCCGGCTTTTATTACCGACGATTCTAGCTATCAGAGGGTGCGAGAGCATTTTCGGCCCGTGATTGCCTATCTTCAGGACAACCGGCAGCCGGGGGATGTTATTTATATCTACTACGCCGCTCAATATGCCTTTAGATATTATCTGGAGCAGTTTGATTTTGAGGATTTAATACAGGGTGAGTCAGTTTGGCCTGAGGCAAATAGCGACTGGTTTGAGCCTGCGCTGCCGTCTTATCCGCCACAGCTTATTGTGGGAGCCTATGCACGAGGAGACTGGAGTGTTTTTCAGTCAGAGCTAGAGGCAATAAAGGGAAATTCACGAGTTTGGGTGCTGTTCACCCATGTGCGAGATCGACGCTCATCTATTGATGAAGAAGATATTTTTTTGCATCTCTTAGATCAGGCTGGAGTTCAGAAAGATACATTTTCTGACATTGAATCTTACGCCTATCTTTATGACCTGAGCAGCTAAGGCTAATTATGCTACCTAATTTAGTCATTATTGGAGCAATGAAATGTGGAACAACTAGCTTGCACCACTATTTAAGCCTGCACCCTGAAATTATTATGTCCAAGCAAAAAGAGCTGGATTTTTTTATTGAGAAAAAGAATTGGAAGAAAGGTCTCCAATGGTATAAAGATCAGTTTTTGCCGAAGAGTAATGCTAAAATTCTTGGCGAAGCTTCGCCGAACTATACAAATTCTCTGTACTTTCCGGGCGCTGCAGAAAAGATGAATTCAGTTATTCCAAACGCCAAGCTTATTTACTTGGTAAGGGACCCGATTGAGCGCATGATTGCTCACTATATACATATGTACAGTTGCGGTCATGAAAGCAAGAGCATTGATCGAGCCTTAACCAAGGCAGAAAGAAATGTCTATCTAATCTGTAGTTCCTATTACACACAAGTTTCTTATTTTTTAGACTATTTTGATATTAGCCAGATTTTAATTATTCCTTCTGAAGATTTGCGTAAAAATACATCAGAGACATTAAAGCGAATCTTTCAGTTTTTAGGCGTTGATGTAAGTTTTAAATCTTGGCAGTTTGCCTATCAGCACCATAAGAGCACCCGTAAGCGCCGTAAAACATCTCGCGGCAAAGCCATCGCAAACTCAAGGCTGATGAAACGCTTAAGTCAGATTCCACAGCCGATTCGCTCACCCATAGAAGAGCTCCTGTATCTGCCATTCTCAGAGTCAATCAATCGGCCAAAAATCAGCGAGTCCACACGTGTGCATATAAAGAACTGCTTGGCAGAAGATATTGAGAGGTTCAGAGGCTTAACAACGTGTGAGTTTCCTGCTTGGAGTGTATAGGTATAATAGCTTGTGACAATTTAGAAATGGCCATTCAGAGGTTTTCAGATAGGCTGTTTATGACTTTCGTCTGAGCCCCGAGTTGAGACTTAAACATAGGCATAAAAAGAAATATTTAATATGGATAAATGAGCCTCGCTATTGTGGTTGTCATTCTTAATTTAATTGGACTGACTATGTTGCCTAATCTTATTATAATTGGAGCTATGAAGTGCGGGACTACTAGCCTTCATCACTATTTAGACCTGCATCCTGAAGTCAGTATGTCTAAGCGAAAAGAATTAAACTTTTTCACTGAGAAGAAATATAGAAAGGGCATTGAGTGGTACAGCTCTCATTTTACAAAAGATTCAAAAGTTGTGGGAGAATCATCGCCAAACTATACTAATTCAGCAAAATTCACTGGTGTTCCTAAGAGAATGCACGCTTTGATTCCTGGTGCAAAGCTAATATATTTAGTTCGAGATCCAATTAAACGAATGATTGCTCACTATACTCATCAATACAGTTGCTCACTGGAGGATAGAACAATTGATGAAGCTTTGACCAATCCTATAGACAATCTGTATCTTGATCGCAGCCTTTATTGTAAACAAATATCGCTTTTTTTAGACTACTTTGATATTGATCAAATTATGATTTTGTCGGCTGAATGTCTGCGTTATGAGAGAGGTAAAGCTCTGAGAAACGTCTTCGAGTTTCTTGAGGTTGATGCCAAATTTACGACTAATAAGTTTAATCGGCAGCGGCATGTGACATCCTATAAGCGCCGCAAAAATAACATGGGCAAAGCTATTTCCAAGTCGTTTGTATCAAACGGGATGAAACTATTGCCTAAACAATATCGTCATATCCTTGAAACAGCAATATATTGGCCCTTTTCCGAACCAGTTGGAGAATTTAAGCTCTCTGAAAAAGCTCATCGCACTGTACAAGCATTGTTAGCCAAAGACGTAGGTCAATTTAGAAAAATCACCCGACAAAGCTTCTCTCATTGGGGCGTATAACTTACTTTGTATAAATATTTCACTTGGTCTCTACTCGTTTTTGCTACTGTTATGAAATCGAATTCTATTCTATTCTCAATTGTAATTCCAACCTACAATCGCCCAGAGCGGCTCCAAAAGTGTCTGGAGAGCATTGCTCAGCTAGACTATCCCCGCGATCGCTTTGAAGTTGTTATTGTTGATGACGGCAGCCAAACTCCCCTACAGCCCGTTATCGATGGCTTTAGGTCGGATTTGCCTTTGAACTATATTCAGCAGTCGAATGCCGGGCCAGCTAACGCTCGCAATACGGGTGCAGCATCGGCAACCGGACAATATCTAGTCTTTACCGATGATGATTGTCAACCGACCTCAACCTGGCTGTCCTCTCTAGAGGCGGCGTTTCAAGCCTGCTCTGAAGCGCTAATTGGTGGTCGCACCATTAATGCGCTGCCTGGCAATATTTTTTCAAGCGCTAGCCAACTGCTGATTGATTATCTATATGAGTACTACAATCAGGCCCACGGCGAACCCACCTTCTTTGCCTCAAACAATTTTGCCATGCCCCGAGGGTTTTACCAGCAACTGGGAGGATTTGACACTAGTTTCCCGCTAGCGGCGGGGGAAGATCGAGAATTCTGCGATCGCTGGAAGCATCATCAATTTCCTATGCGATATGCTCCAAATATGAAAATCCTCCACGCTCATAAGCTATCGTTAAAATCATTTTGGCGTCAGCACTTTAACTATGGACGAGGCGCTTTTTGCTTCCATACGGTACGAGCAAATCGTACGGATGAGTCGATTAAAGTGGAACCTATTTCCTTCTATTTTAATTTGTTAATGTATCCTCTTAAGGAAACGCAAAGTCTAAGTAGCGCACTGATTTCAGGTTTACTTTTTCTGTCACAAGTTGCTAATGTTGCAGGTTTCTTTTGGGAGCGAAATACTCAGCATCGCCACGGAAAGCTAGTAGTGCATAACTCTTAACTAGAAGCCGCTAACTTCAACCTATTAATCCAAGAGCTGAGAATGAATACGCTAAAACGAGTAGTTAACCTATTGAGCGGCGGAAATTTGGCCGTTTTTGTTCTCTTCTTGGCTTCGACCTGCCTGATTATTGCAGCTCGCCTGCTGAAGCCGATTGTTATTCATTGGGATTTGAGTATTCAGCTAGAGGCTGCCTATCGGTTTATCGACGGTATGGGATTAACGACGGCTTTTTCTCCCAGGCTTGATTTGAGCCAACCGCCCGTATCAGAGAAACTAACTCACTTTCCGCCGGGTTTATCGATGGCGGTTGTCCCTTTTCTTTACTTTGGCATTCCTATCGGGATCGCGCTCAAAATTATTTATGCTACTACGACGCTGATTGGTGGAACTGGATGGGCTGCACTCGCTGCTCGCACGCTGTCAAATCAATTAATCATTTGGAAACTTAAGTTTCCAATTCACTGGGCTATGGCAGCCCTGCTTCCCATTCAGTTTACGCCGCTGTGGACAAATCAGGGGACAGATATTATTTTGTGGGCAGGTTTGCCGGTCGTTGCTCTGCTACTGTTCCCTTCTGGGTTAAACCCTCTTTGCCTGTGGTTTACGCTTTTCTCAGGTGTTTTAGTTGGAGTATTGATTTCTGTCCGATATGCCGCTGCTTTTTTGCTGTTGTTTGCGCCACTTTTGATTTTATATTTTGAATGGAACAGTATCTGGCGTTTTATTCGGCGAACTTTTATTTTTTATACGGCTACCGTCATAACCCTGTTGCCGACGATTCTTTTTATTAGACTGGGTAGCAACGCTAATGCAGTAGAAGCTGACAACAGCAGCTTACTTAAAACCCACGGTGCCAGATATTCAAGCCCTGATTTATATGAAAAAATTTCTGATTTTTGGAGGCAAACAATATACGGCACTGGCCAGCTTATTAAGCTAATCGGGATGGCCGAAGAGCGTATCGAATCGCTATTAAATAGGCTGTCAATTCCATATAGTTTAGCGGGTGTTTTAATTTTAGTTTTTATCTGTATTGTAGTTGCGCTGTGCTTTCACTATAGACGGACGGAGCCATCTCAAAAGCGCGATGCTTTGATGTCGATCGCCTGCCTGACCCTTTCTTTTTTTGTTTTTTCAGTAGCGATAACGTTTGTAATTTCCTACTCTCCTCTGGGTTTGGAAAGATATTACTGGCCCATGAGACCCGCTTTACTGCTGCTGATTTATGGCGTTGCAGCGCTATCAAATTTTAGTCGCTGGTTGGCGCCGGCTTCAAAAGTAATTGTCATCTTATTTATTGTTCCTGTCTTGCTGGTTAGATCGGTAAACGGGCTGGAAAGAACGTTTTCAAGTATCGTTAATCAAATTGATATTTCTACATTGGTTGGGCAGCCTGCCCATGCCCAGAGTGCTCTTGAGCGTGATCCATTTCAAAAAGATGACTTATTGAGTCAACTTGGGTCGGATTTTGCAACAATATCGCCGTCGATGCTAGATCAGTTTAAGAATAGTCCGGCGGTTAAAGCCAGTCTTTACGGTGAATCTTTGCGATACATTATGGCGGTTCACGAGGTCGAGCCGGACAGCATCTTTTTAGCTCAGCACTATCCGGTATATCTCAGCTATCTTAGCCTGGAGAACCCACTGAGCTTGAGAAGAATACCCGATCGCAATTTTTGGCAGGAGGCCTATGTCAGTCAAAATGCCCGAATCTACTGGGTAATTAATTTGGAAGACTGTCCATCTATTTGCCCTTCTCTAGGCAATTTTAATGGCGATAATCCTAAGACAGAAATTCCAGAACTGGCGGCGCTTAATGGATTAGAAACTGTTTTCGTCAGCGAAGCGGATAAAACAAAGATTTTGAGGTCTGATGTGCCCGGAGGATATCGCTTTGGAGAAGCTATATAGCTTTGGTCAAATTGCTTACCGCACCCAGTATCCCTAGAGTCGTTGGCCCAAGAGCAATCTGACTCGCAGCCCCGTCCTAACTGTCCCTTCGATTGCGGTAGCCCCCGTGAAAAGGATTGAGTACTGTGGACTCGTAGCCGTGCTCTGACCTTTTTACCGGTAGTTGTATTTACTCTTTCAACAGCAGGTAGTAAAGACTGCCGTCAGTGTTGATTAAGCCGGCGCGATCGCCAGCTTCTGTGCCCGTGCCGATAAATAAATCGACCCGGCCTGGGCCTCGAATAGCGCCGCCGGTGTCTTGATCTAAAACGTAAGCGCTGATAGGGATAAACTGCCAGTCTTCTGACTGTTGGCGAGTGGGTAAGGCCACATTAATCAGCGCCAGTGCGCCGGGCGGCATAAGAGATTTATCGGTGGCGATGGAGCGGTTGGCGGTAACGGGTACGCTAAGGGAGCCTGTGGGCGGTTCACCATTTGTGGCTCGGAAAAAGACAAATCGATTATTTTGGGGCAAATATTGGTTTAGCGCTTCAGGGTTAGCTTGGAAATAGTCCAGCAAAACAGGCAGAGAGAGATCTTCCTCGCGCACTTTGCCATCGTTGATCAGCAGTCGCCCCAAACTGGTGTAAGCGTAGTCGGTGCGCCCGGCATAGCCAACGCTCATAACGCTGCCGTCTGTCAGTTGAAGCCGAGCCGAGCCCTGTACCTGAACCAGAAAAGCCTCTAAGCGATCGCGTAGCCACACCAGCTCCAATCCCTGTAGCGGCCCCTGGGATGCCTGCAGTCCATCGACGCCCTCTAATTCTGCGCGGGTGGGATGGGGCTGGGGCCATTGGCTTAGATCCCTAGGTGCCTGGTAGAGCGGGTAGCGATAGGTCTCGGTGGGGACGCGGCTGGCGGCGTAGGTCGGCTCAAAGTAGCCGGTGAAGGCGACGCGGCCCTGGCCGTTGTTGCCGGTGGAGCGGTAAAACTCAAAATTTTCGGCAACGGCCTGCTGCAAGGCTTCGGGGGTGCAGCTCTGCTGCACTAATTCCCGAAATCGACTTACGCTGCGACGCACCCGATCGCGAGTAATGCCGGGGATAGCATAGTCGGCATAGGCTTGCTGAGCCGCAGCGCTATTGAGGTAGCTTAGGCTGTGGTCGATGGCGCTGATTAGCGCGGCGCGATCGCCCTGAGGCATATCTGGGGTGCCAAAAAGCCGGGTGTCGTGGCCTAGCTCAACGGATTCGCTCAGGGCGTTGGCAACGGAGTAAGACATCGGCTGTAAGATCGCCGTAGCCAAGGTCAGGGTGGCAAGCCCAAGCGCCAGTCCTAGACCTAACAGAAACCGGATACCCAATCGATGGGGCTGAAAAGGACGGCAGCGGAGAACACGATGGCAAAACCGTTTAAGCCAGAGCGCAGAATAAAATGGGTCAAAGGCTTTAATGCGATCGCTGAAATGCTGCGATCGCCGCCTATGGTCATTTATTCCGCTCATATTGCTTGCCTGCTGACTATCAATACCGCTCGACGCTGGAACTAAAGACGGGTTCCACTCGAATGCCAATCACCTTTGAGGGTCGAATCACCATATATTCTCCCGGATTAATTTTGGGAATAGGCACGCTGATAAAGTCGTCAGACGTTGCTTTGGGCATTAGCTCGCCGCTGTACCACTTTTGAAACTCTTGGATGGTAGGGAAGCGAACCTCTTCCCGATGCCCTCCGTCAAACAGCAGGTGAACCACGTATTCACTGGGCGTTCTTGGCATATTGCGTCATCTGCTAAATCGTCGTCCTCATTATGGGCGAGGCGGGGCCAAAAATTTCACTTTGCTTGCAAAAATCTCCAGGGATTAACCCAAAGCAACAGGATCGGGTATCGCTGGAGCGGTTGATATTCGCTTTGGTTAGATTGCTTACCGCACCTAGCATTGCTGAAGCCGTTGGCGCAACAGTCATCTGACTCGCAACGCGTCCGATTTACAAGGCTATGCTGCTCAGGCGGTGGGTGTAGACGAACCTGAAAGCTTATTAGGCAGTGCTGAATATCGCTGCTGCTCTCGGCGTTCTTGCAGAGCTTTATCAATTAATTTTGCAACCACCCAAGAAACGGATCTTTCATCCGTCTGTGCCCACGCCTCTAGTTCTTTCTTGTACTCAGAGGGAATGTAAGAAACCACTCGCTCCAAATCCGTCTTGCCACCCATTTTGAGTTTTGCGTTGCTTTTTCTTACATCCACCATATCAGCAATAATTAAGCCTGTGTTATGCTAGGCCGTGCTGTGCTAGCGTGGCCTAGCATAAGCAATAAGGCTTTATCCATGAATCGTCAAAACTTCCTTTCAATTGCTAAAAATCCTGTGCAACCGCCAGTTCGGTCAGGGCTTGTCTTGCTTTCGGCTAGAGAATTAGACAAGATGCGGCGTGTCGGGCGGCTTGCTGCGAATCTGCTCAATCATCTTGAACCGATGGTGCAGCCTGGCGTGAGTACGCAAGCCTTAAATGATGAGGCGGCGCGTTGGATGCAAGCTCATGGTGCAATTAGTGCCACACTGGGTTACGCACCTTCTGGGCATCCCCCGTTTACCGGTTCAATTTGCACCAGCGTTAATGAAGTAGTTTGCCACGGGATTCCGCATCCAAAGCAAATTCTTAAAGGCGGAGATATTATCAATATCGATGTGACGCCAATTCTAGACGGTTATCATGGCGATACGTCCAGAACATTCCTGGTTGGCAATGTGTCAGCAACAGCCCGAAAATTGGTTGCAGTGACTCAAGCGTCAATGATGCGAGGAATTGCTGAGGTTAAACCCGGTGCGAGAATTGGCGATATTGGTGCTGCAATCCAGGCATATGCTGAGGCTAATGGTTTTTCAGTTGTTCGAGATATATTTGGGCATGGTGTTGGCAGGGAGTTTCATACAGAGCCTCAAATTCCTCACTACGGCAAACGGGGCAGTGGATTAAAGTTACGTCCAGGCATGGTGTTTACAGTTGAGCCAATGCTAAACGAAGGCACATGTGCCTTTAAGCTATTGGCGGATCGTTGGACTGTGATTACCAAAGACAAGAAGCGCTCGGCTCAGTTTGAGCATACCGTTGCTGTAACTCAGGAAGGCGTCGAAATTCTAACGCTTCCGTAAGTTTGAGGACGCAATGTTTTTAGTTGATTCTTTTGGATAAGTAGGTAGCCATAAGTTCTCAAAGGCCCCCTCAAGTCCCCAAGTTTGGAGGAGGCCGGAGTCAAAGGCCCCAGAATTGGGGGTTTGGGGGCTTTAATGATGTCATGTTTCGGCAACGTTTAGTTTTGACCATCTACTTACTCAGTGCGGCTGAATGCTCAGTGCAGCCTCGTGGGTTTGCTTGAATGAGAAACCGACATGATCTTTCGCCCTCTCCCCTACTAGACACCCAAGGGCAACTGATAAATGTCTTGAAGCAAGCGATCGCAGTTCACTAATACATATGTACATTGACCGCCGAAAATGATATTAATTATGATGCAGAGGCTATCTGCGGTGGGTGACGGATAACGTTAGGCAGCGATATTACTGATGGCAAATCTCAATACTGTGGAAATCAAAGCATTCGTTCCGGCGAAAGACTTTGAGCGCTCTAAACAATTCTACTTAGACCTAGGTTTTACAAAAGCATCGGACTCTGGCGATATCGCCTATTTTCATCACGGAAACTGTAGCTTTTTGCTGCAGAACTTTTACGTTAAAGAGTTTGCGGAAAATCTGATGATGCACTTGCTGGTCGAGGATGTTTTGTCGTGGCACAGACACCTCGTAGAGCGCAATATACCAGGCAAATACAACGCGAAGGTATCTGACGTTGAAGAGCGCCCTTGGAAAATGCTGGATTTTGTGCTCCGCGATCCAAGTGGTGTGCTGTGGCGGGTGGGCCAGAATCTTTAGAGACAGGTCATTATGAGGACACTAAATTGTTACCCAGCCTTTGATTTCTGTATCTACCATAGGTTTTTCCAGCTTGATATATTCGCTGCGGGAAGCCTCTAGAATATGTTTCATCTGGATAGGTTCTTCGGCATCGGCGGCAAGAAATGCGGCGTTCATGGCGATGTTGCGGATGTTGCCGCCCGCCACGTTTAACCGGGCTAGCTTATCGGGTTTGAGATCTTGGGTGGGGACCGTGCTGGGAAAAATGCGTCGCCAGATTTCAGCTCGCTGGGCGGCATCGGGAAAGGGGAAGCGGACGGTAAATCTTAGACGGCGGAGAAAGGCTTGGTCTAGGGCATCTTTCAGGTTGGTGGTTAAAATCGCCAGCCCTCGGTAGGCTTCCATCCGCTGGAGCAGATAGCTAACTTCGATATTGGCGTGGCGATCGTGGGAGTCTTTGACTTCGCTGCGTTTGCCAAATAGGGCATCGGCTTCGTCGAACAGCAAAATTGCGCCGCCCATTTCTGCGGCGTCGAATACCCGCCGCAGGTTTTTTTCGGTTTCGCCGATGTACTTGCTGACGACGGCGCTAAGGTCAATGCGATATAGATCGAGCTGGAGTTCGCGGGCCAGTACTTCTGCGGCCAGGGTTTTACCGGTGCCGCTAGCCCCGGCAAATAGGGCGCTGATGCCCAGCCCCCGTCCACCGCTGCCAAAGCCCCAGCGATCGTAAACGGTGGCCCGCTGGCGCACATGGGCGGCGATTTCCTTTAGAACTTCTTTTTGCTCGGCAGGTAAGACCAAATCGTCCCACCCGGATCGGGAGGTGATGGGCTGGGCCAAATCTTCCATGCGGGGGCGGGCCTGCCCCCGGCAAGCCTCCCAGAGAGATTGCTGAAGGCGCTTATCTAGAGGGGTATCTGCGGAGGAATAGTCTTGAGTGACCTGCTGCAGCACGCTGGCGCCAATGGTTTTAACGGTAGGGGCACTTAGATCAAACTGGGAGACAAGCGCGTCGATATAGCCGTTAAGGGCTGCGCCGGTTGGGCCTAGGGTTTCGTGCCACAATAGTCGCTGTTCTTGAGCGGTGGGCGATTCAATATCAAAGGTAATCACGGAGCGATGGGCGGGAGGACGGCGATCGCGGTTGCTTACTAGCAACGGGCCAGGGATATTTTCTAGCAGGTGGGCAATGGCGCTGTTGTGCCCCGCTCCGTCGGAGGTTGTGCCGTCGTCATCAATCAGCAGGGCGCTGCGGGTCAGCAGGGCTTCTCGGGTCCAGCGGCGCAGAAAGGACTGTAGTTCTTGGGTCTGGCGGGGCACCAAAAAGGCCGGCAGACTGTAGAGCCGGACACCGAGCTGGTGACAGGCGGCAGCGGCGATCGCCTGTTTCCCGGCGCGATCGCTGCCGCACAGTTGAATGGCCGGAACGGATAAACCAATAGAGCGCTCTTGCCACAGGGTAGATATTTGAGCAGCGACCCCCTGATGGGAGGGGACCAAATCGCTTTTTGGAGAAATTGGCTGCACCAGCCTGGCTAGAGCATCATCTAAATAGGACAGTCCTAGCAGGTAGTGCAAAATTCGCTCGTCAATCCGCAGGGGGCTGCTGGTCAGGGGAAGGTTGGCATCGAGACTGAGTAACTGCCAGCGACGCAGGGGCGCATCGGGGGTTAGGGCGCTCCAGTGGGCATGGCCAAACAGCTTTAGGGCTAGGCCAAAGGTGGGATAGGTCAACTGGGGATTGGTCTGGGCGGCGGCACACAGCGGCCCCCAAGCGGCTTCTAATTCCGCGCCAGCGCAGAGCACCAAGATCTCGCGCTCGAAGGGGGTAAGCTTGAGCAGCTTGCACAGCCGGGTAAGGGCCGTGCCCTGGGCCAGAACCCGGTGGGTCAGCGCGCAGGCCAGATTGATCTGGAGCTGAAATCTCTGCAGGGCAAAAGAGCCGCTTTTCAGTAGACGGGACGGTTTTCCCTGGGCCTGCCTTTCTAGCTGCTGCCGCATCTGCTGCAAACAGCCTATTAAAAAATCGCGGTTGGCGCTGTGCCAAACGGTGCTGAGGTGCTGAGGGAAGCGTTGCTGGGAGGCAGCCATAGGGTTGGGAAAATTAGGGCACGGTGAGCAGGGGCGCGACATACTGCTCGTAGGTAG